>JAGRLQ010000113.1:0-9665 GCA_020441735.1 Nitratireductor sp. | reverse complement strand
TCGACCCGCCGCAGCTTTTCGATCTTGAGGCCGATCCCCAAGAGCAGGTCAACCTGGCCGAAGACTCGGAAAACGCCGAACTGGTCCAAACCTGGATGACACGCATTCGCGCCCAGTGGGACATGGCGGCCTTCGATGCCGAAGTCCGCGCCTCACAGGCCCGCCGCTGGGTGGTCTATGAGGCGCTGAGGAACGGCGCCTACTATCCCTGGGACTTCCAGCCCTTGAAACAGGCCTCCGAACAGTTCATGCGCAACCACATGAACCTCGACAATCTGGAAGGCGACAAGCGGTTCCCCCGGGGAGAATGAACGGGAAGCGTTCCCTACAGCACAATCTCTCGCGCTGGTGTAAAGTGGTCGAGATCGCGCGGCTGATAGACGTACTGGTCGAAAATTTCCTTGTTGAGTTCGACGCCCAGACCGGGCTTCGTCGGCAATTCGAACGCACCGTCCTTCATTACCAGCGGCTCGACAAGCACATCCTCGCGTTCCGGTACCGGGATATATTCCATAATGCGGAAATTCGGCATGCAGGCTGAAGCATGGATGGTGGCCGCTGTGCAGACCGGCCCGTTGCAGTTGTGCGGAATGACCGGGCAGTAATAGGCTTCAGCCATCATCGCGATCTTGCGCAGCTCGTTCATGCCACCGGTATAAATTGCATCAGGCTGGATGTAGTCACAGGCATGTTTTTCCAGCACTTCGCGAAACTGATGCCGTGCCACGTAGCGTTCGCCGGTGGCAATCGGCGTCGTCGTGCTGCGCTTCAACTCGACAAAAGCATCGAGATTTTCAGGGGGCAGCGGCTCCTCAAAGAAATAAAGATCATATTCCTCAAACCGCCGGGCAAGCCGCTTTGCCTGCGGCAAGTCGAAACGGCCATGGGCATCAACCATCAACCAAACATCCGGACCGACGGCTTCACGGACCTGGCGCACACATTCGATGGTGATGTGTTCCTGTTCAGGCGTCATTGAATGGGCCGCATAACCAAACGGGCTCCACTTCAGCGCCTTGAAACCCTTTTCAACGGCACGCGCAGCGCTCTCGGCATATTCGCCGACACTGGTCTTGCCCATTCGGGTCTTCATGAACCAGTAGTTGCCATAGGCCGGCACACGATCGCGGACCGGTCCACCGAACAACTCATAGCAAGGCACGCCAAGCGCCTTGCCCTTGATGTCCCAGCAGGCGATTTCGATGGCGCTTAGCGCCACATTGACGAGCAGATCGGAGCGCAGGAACTGTCCCCGGTACCGGTCTTCCCAAAGATACTCGATTGCCTGCGGATCCTTGCCGATTACCGTACGCTTGTAGTCCTCGATCAATGTTACCATCGTGCGCTCAAACGGCTCGATGGTCGCTTCCCCGACACCGGTGATGCCCTCATCGGTTTCGACTTCGATAAAAACCCAGTTGCGGCGGTGGGCTTCGACGAGATAGCTCTTGATGTCGGTGATTTTCATCGTTTGCTATCCTTGTTTCAGTTGCTCGGAAAGCGTCAGCACCTGCTGCCACGTCGCCTCGGGAATGGCGAGAATACCGTTGCTGCGTTCACGCTGTTCACGCTCCCGCTCGCCCGGTATTTCCACCCGGTCAAAGCCGGGCGCCGGCGGGCAGTTTCGTAGGTCAGCCAAGACCTCTTCGGCGGCTGCCTGCAAGGCGTCGGGCTGGCGGAATTTCCTCGTGTCGATGGCAAGCAGGAACCAGTTGCACTCCGGTGAGGACGGACCCAGCATCGCCTCCCCGATCAGTTCGGCCATCAACGAAAGGGCATACCCCTTGTGCCCGCCCATCGGGAGAATGGCACCACCACCAAAATAATCTTCGGGGTCGCGGGTTGGCTTGCCATCGCGATCGATCACACAGTCTTCGGGCAGCAGGGCGCCGGCTGAGCGCGCCGCATAGATCCAGCCCCCTGCGATCTTTCCGGTCGCAAAATCCATCACCACCGGTCCTCTGTCGCCACCGGGAATACCGACGCACCAGGGGTTGGTGGGCAGCATGCCTTTTGCACCACCATGCGGCGCAACCATGCCGTAAACCCGGTGGTTGCCGCCACCCGTGCAGATCGTGAGAAAACCCTTTTCCGCGGCGTCATCGGCGAACGCGCCATGACGCCCCGTATGCCCGGTGTTCAGCACGGAGACCGCCGACAGGCCACTCTCCCTGGCCAGTTCCATCGCTGTCTCATAGGCAAACTTCATCGCCGGTATGCCGCTGCCCATCCCGCCATCGACGATGGTGACCCCTTTTTCGGTTGTGCGCACCTCAGGCTCTACATCGACACGCATCGTGCCGTTCTGCATCCGCTCGGCATATTGCATCACCCGCATCACGCCATGGCTTTCCATGCCGCACAGATTGGCGTCAATCAGATGATCCGTGATGATCCTGCTGGCATCGCTGGAACAACCCAGGCCAACAAAAATATCGGTGATGATTGCCCTAGCCTTGTCCGCCTGCACCTCCACCCGGCCACCACGCAGTTCCAGTTTAGTCGGTACATCACTCATTGGCTGCACTCCCTATCAGGCCGGCCGCAGGTTACGCTTCCGTTCCGATGGCCACGCGCACTATCCTGCTTTCCAACGGTATCGCAAACACGTCTATTCCCTCACCCAGCCCCCAGATGAATGTGGAACTTCCTGCGGATTTCCCTGTCCACCACCGGATCGATGATCGGCTTTCTCGGCGCGTCGAGGATTTGCCGCTTGCGCTTGATTGCCTGCTCGATCAGATCGGGCTTGCCAACCTCCGCCCATTCCTTCGGGCTCAGCCGGTCGGCAATCGCCGGATAAACATAGTCGCGCTGCATCAGGTTGAGCGTCTGCGCGGAACCCAGATAGTGCCCCGGCCCGCCAAGACAGACCTCTTTCATCGTGTCGAGCGACACGCTGTCCTCAGTCACCTCGATGCCGCGCACACAACGCAGCGCCTGTCCCAACAGATCATCACCCAGGATCAGGCTTTCAAGCGAGAAACCAAGCAGCGAAGCGTGCATGCCGACTGCCTCGTAGACCATGTTGAGGCCTGAAAGGCCTGCCATCACATTGGAGCACATCTGCTCCCAGCCGGCCTGCATGTCGGGCAGTTTGGCATCGGCGATGCCCGCTGCCGCGCCGCCCGGCAGGCCATAGAAATGGTGCATCTGGGCGCAGCCCGCCGTCAGCAATGCCTGTTCGCCGGAACCTCCCGACATCGCGCCGGACCTGAGATCGGAGACGAACGGCCAGGTTCCAAACACCGCCGGATAACCGGGCGAGATCGCGTTGACATAGACCATCCCCGCAAGGCACTCGGCGACGGCTTGTACGATCGCCGCAGCAATCGGCGCCGGCGCCGTGGCACCCGCCTGACCAGCCGAAAGCAACAGGACGGGCATGCCACCGGCAATACACTTTTCCATCACCCGGCAGCTTTCGGTGGCAAACTTCATCGGCGGCACGACGAAACAGTTGGAATTCGACACAAACGGCCGCTCACGCCATTTGTCCTCGCCGCCGGCAATCATGTGCAGCAGGTCGAAACAGCCGTCCACATAAGCCGGATCGAAGATCGAGGTGCCGATATGCTTCTTCGTCCCTGCGCAGGAAGCATAGATGGTGTTGAGATCCATCTCGAAATTGTCTTCGATATCGCGGCACACCATCGGCCGCTGGAAAAAATGCACGTTGTCGAGTTCCTGCGTTATCCTTGCCGCATCGAACAGATCCTGCACGGTGGATTCACGATAGTCGCGGTTTTCAACATCGACCACATAGACGGCAGCCCCCGCCGTGCCATAGTGGACGCGGTTGCCGGAAAGATGCAGATCGCACGCCGGATCGCGGGCAAAAAGCGTCACTTCCTTCGCGGCCTTCGCCAGCATGTCCTCGACCAGCGAACGGGGGAAGCGGATGCGCCCGTCCTCTCCTTGCGTGCAGCCTGCACCCGTCAGGATTTCAACGCCGGTTTCCGGCGCATCGGCAAAGCCGATGACTTCCATGGCTTCCAGTGCTGCCTCGTGAATGCGCTGCACACCGGCCTCCGTCAGCGGCTTGTAGGAACCGCCCTCCATACCCGGCCGGATCGGCTTTATGTCCTCTGTCAGCGGCGCGGAGCGAACCGCGTGCCGCCCCGCCCTGCCGCCGGATCGCCGCGAACGGCCAATGACTTGATCATCAACGACACTTCCCTGATCCCCGGCACTTCCCTGTTCCATGGCCTGTCACCTTTCGCCATCTGCATCTGCGGCACCTGCCAGCAGCATTGCATCAATCTCGTCGCCACTCGCTGTTCCCTTCAGCGGTGCGAAACTGCCTTCCTCAAGCATTGCCTTCGTTGCATCGCGGATGACCGCATGGGTTGCCCGCGCAATCATCGAACCGAGCGAAATGCGCCGCACGCCCAGGGCTGCCAGTTCGCCAACGCTGCATCTGGAAAGCGGCCCTGCCGCCAGCGCATTGACCGGTTTGCTGACGGCGCCGAGCACCTGTTTCAATTCTTCAATGCCCGGCGGCACCGGCACATACAGCAGGTCAGCACCGGCTTCCTCGAAGGCACGGATGCGCCTGATCGCCTCGTCGATGTTGTAACTGCCGTTCATCACACCGTCGGCCCGCGCGCAGAAGATGAAGGGGTGCGGCAGCGCTCTTGCCGCCGCCACCCCTGCACGCACCCGCTCGACCGCCAGATCGAAGTCGTAGGCAGGATTGCCTTCGACCATCTGCGTATCCTCGACAGAGCAGCCCGAAAGCCCCGCTTCCGCCGCCAGCCGCACGGTCTCGGCAACATAATCTGGAGCATCACCGAAACCGTTCTCGAAATCGCCGCTCACCGGCAGGTCCGTTGCGGCCACGATCGCCTCGGCATGGGCAAGCGCCTCGTCACGGCTGACACGCCCCATGTCGGGCCTGCCGAGCGTGAAAGCAAAGCCGGCACTGGTCGTTGCCAGCGCCTTGGCACCGAGAGCGGCCATCATCCGCGCCGAGCCGATGTCCCAGGGATTGGGGATCACGAAACAGCCGGACTGGTGCAGGTCGAAAAATGCCTGGTGGCGAGCAGATGAACTCATGCCTTTACCCTTTCGGATTTCGGATCGTACATCGGCTTGAGCGAAGCCTCGGCAGCAACCCGCGTTCCGGCAACCTCGATTTCAAAGGAAGACGCCAGCACCGAGTCCGCCGTTTCGCCCTCGCAGGGCACATAGCCCATGCCGATGGCGCCACCCAGCGTATGGCCGTAATTGCCGGAACACACATAACCGACAATCTCGCCATCACGCAGGATCGGCTCGTTGTGATAGAGCAGCGGCTCGGGATCCGTCAGCCGGAATTGCAAGAGCCGCAACTTCAGACCTTCCTCACGCTTTCGCAGAACCGCATCGCGGCCGATGAAATCCTCTTTCGCCGTCTTGACCGCAAAGCCGAGACCAGCCTCCAGCACGTGATCCTCGCTTGTGATGTCGTGGCCGAAATGGCGGAACGCTTTTTCGATCCGGCACGAATCCATCATGTGCATGCCACAGAGTTTCATTCCGGCGCTTTCGCCCGCCCCCATCAGCGTTTCGAAGGCATGGCCGCACTGATCGGAGGAAATGTAGAGTTCCCAGCCGAGCTCGCCCACATAGGAAACGCGGTGCGCCCGGGCGAGCCCCATGCCAAGCTCGATAGCCTTCGCCGTTCCGAAGGGGTGGTTGGCATTCGACCAGTCGTGGAAAGGTGCGGCCTTTTCCAGCACGGCCCGGGCATTGGGGCCCATGACAGCCAGCACGCCCTCGCCCGCCGTCACATCGATGAAGGAAACCTCAAGATCGCCTTTGTGGCGGGCAAGCCATTCCATCTCGCGCACCATGGTCGCGGCGGGCGTGACGATCAGGTAGCTCGTCTCGCCAAGCCGCGTAACGGTGACATCGGCCTCGATCCCGCCGCGTTCGTTGAGGAACTGCGTGTAGACGATGCGGCCCGCCGGAACGGACATGTAGGCGCCACAGATGCGGTTGAGACAGGCCTCCGCATCGCGTCCCTCGACGCGGATCTTGCCGAAGGACGACATGTCGTACATGCCGACGTTTTCGCGCACGGCGCGGTGTTCTGCCGCCGAGTTCCCGAACCAGTTCTGCCGCTTCCAGGAATAGCGATACTCGGCAGCTTCACCCTCTTTGGCAAACCAGTTCGCCCGCTCCCAGCCAGCCACTTCGCCGAAGACGGCGCGCTGTGCCTTCAGATGTTCGTGAAACGGCGTGCGGCGGATGCCTCGGGCAGTCGCCTTCTGGCGATAGGGAAAATGATCGGCATAGAGCAGGCCGAGCGTCTCCTTCGCACGCTCGTGCACAAAGGTCTTGTTGCCCATGAAGGGCTGCATGCGGCGGATATCCACGTCGGAAAGATCGAAGGGCGGATGACCATGCTCCATCCAGTGGGCAAGCGCCATGCCGGCCCCGCCGGAAGACTGGATGCCGATCGAGTTGAAGCCGCAGCAGACGAAGTAATTGCGGAATTCCGGTGCCTCGCCGAGATGATAGGCATCGTCCGGCGTGAAGCTCTCCGGGCCGTTGAAGAAGGTGTGAATACCCGCTTCCGCCAGCATCGGCATGCGGTTGACGGCATCTTCAAGGATCGGCTGGAAGTGGTCGAAGTCCTCCGGCAACTGGTCGAAGCAGAAATCCTCGGGAATGCGCTCACCGCTTTCAAGCGACGGCCATGGCTTCGATACCGGTTCGAAGGCGCCGAGCAGGATCTTGCCGGCATCCTCCTTGTAATAGGCGCACTCGTCCGGCACCCGCAGCACGGGAAGCTGCGTCAGCCCCGGAATATTCTCGGTGACGATGTAGAAGTGCTCGCAGGCGTGCAGCGGCAGGTTGACGCCGTTCTGGCGGCCCAGTTCATGTGCCCACATGCCCCCGCAATTGACCACCATCTCGGCCTTGATCGTGCCGCTCTCATCCGACCCGTCGCGTTGCCAGGAAACACCCGAAACCGTTCTCTGGCCGCCGGTGACGGTTTCATGGATTTCGGTGACCTTGACGCCCTCAATCACCTTCGCGCCCATCTGGCGGGCGCCTTTTGCCAGCGCCTGGGCGATGTTGGCGGGATCGGCCTGCCCATCAAGCGGCAGCCATACCCCGCCGGTCACCCCTTCGAGATTGATGTGCTCATAGCGTTTCTTGATCTCTTCGGGCGAAATCTCCTCCACATCGACGCCGAAAGCGCGTGCCATTGAGGCCGAACGATTGAGCTCCTCAAGGCGCTCGTCTGTGAGCGCCACGGAAATCGAGCCGCATTGGCGAAACCCGGTGGCAACCCCGGTCTCCGCCTCAAGCTTCGTGTAGAGATCGGCAGAGTATTTCGCCAAGCGCGTCATGTTCTTCGTCGCGCGAAGCTGGCCGATCAGACCGGCCGCATGCCAGGTCGTGCCGCAGGCAAGCTGCTTGCGTTCCAGCAGCACAACGTCCTTCCAGCCCTGTTTGGCAAGATGATAGGCGACCGAACAGCCGGCAACGCCGCCACCGATCACGACTGCCCGAGCTTCGCCCGGAATTGCCTTTGCCTCAGCCATCAAGTTTCCCCACGATTTCATGTCCGTTTTCTGCAAGGACTTCAGCCAGCCTCGCGATATGCGCCGGGCCGACCTCGCAGCAGCCGCCGACGATGGTCGCACCGGCTGCAACCCAGCCCATCACATGGGTAGCGTATTGATCGGGTCCGAGATCACTGCGCGCCTTCAATTCACTTACTGTACCGCCAGGCTGAAGCGCCTCGATGCCGGTAAACCCGTTGGCATAGCCGCCGAACGGCAGGCCACCTTGCTTCAGCACTGCCATGGCTTCACCTACGGATTCAGGCCACGAACAGTTGACCAGCACCGCATCCGCTCCCGCTTCAATGGCAACTGCAACACCGTCTTCGGTCGCCTCACCTGAGCGCAGATGCAGTCCGTCGCCGTCCTGAACGGTCATGGCAGTCCAGACCGGCTTGCCGCTTTCCTTCGCAGCCGTGGTCGCAGCCCTGATCTCCTTGAGCGAGGACAGCGTCTCGCACAGGAAACAGTCGACGTGGTCAGCCTCCACCGCAACGATGCGCCGGTAGGTGGCAAGCGTTGTCTCGTATTCCGGCACTACGTCCGGGCGGTAGCTGGCATAAAGCGGCGGCAGGCAGCCTGCTATGGCGACATCCTCGCCGCTCTTGTCGCGGGCGGCCCGGGCGACGCCGATTGCCTTCTGCTGCAACGGTTCGAACAACGCCTCCTCGGCATCTCTTGCAAGCCGTTCCGGTGTTGCTGAATAGGTGTTGAGGGTCAGCACCCGCGCGCCGGCGCGAATGTAGTCGAGATGCACTGCTTCGACGATCTCGGGTTCATCCATCATCACCTGAGCCGACCACAGCGGGGACGGTGGCATGCTGGAACGCTTCAGCAGTTCCTGCCCCATGCCGCCATCAAGGAGAACGATCCGGCTCACCCCCGCAGCCTTTCATTCTTCGGATCCCAAAGCGGCGCATCCTCCTGCACCTCCGCCGGATAGCGCATGCCGTATATTTCCACCTCCAGGCGCGTTCCGGGCACGGCAAGGTCGTCGCGCAGCATGCCGAGCGCAATCGACTTGTCGACGCGGTGGCCATAGCCGCCGGAGGTCGTCTCACCGACCACTTCGCCCATATGCCAAAGCGTCGACATGTAGGGCGCGTCGTATTCATCGCAATCGACCACCAGCGTGACGAAGCGCTTCGAAACGCCCTGCTGGCGTTCTGCTTCCAGCGCCGCCTTGCCCTTGAAATCGGGCTTCGACCATTTGACGAAGCGTTCAAGCCCACCCTGCAGAATAGTGTAGTCGGTCGAAAGATCGCCTTTCCAGGCGCGATAGCCTTTTTCCAACCTGAGTGCATCGAGCGCATACATGCCGAAGGGTTTGAGACCGTATCGGTCGCCCGATTCCATCAGGCTGTCATACACCTCGCCCGCAACCTGATTGCGGCAATGGATTTCCCAGCCCAGTTCGCCGGCAAACGACACCCGCATGAACATTACATCATGGGCATCCACCCTGCCCCGCTGGACGGACAACCAGGGCAGATCAAGATCGAGATCGGCACACGCTTTCAGGATGTCGCGGGAGTTCGGCCCGGTGAGGATGAAGCAGGTGTAATTGTCGGTATCGTCCTGAATGGTGATGCTGCCATCTTCCGGCAGGTGCCTTTCCAGCCATTCGCGGTCATGCCACTGGGCGGCAGCCGCCGTGATGCACAGCACGCCCTCCTCCTCGATGCGCGACAGCGACATTTCGGTAACGATGCGGCCCTTGTCATCGGAAAAATAGCCGAGCCCGACGCGACCCACCTTCGGAACGGAGCCGGTAATCAGGCTTTCGATCCATTCAACCGCATTTTCGCCGCGCACGGCGAAACGTGAAAAGCCCGGCAGATCGAGAATGCCGGCATGGTCGCGCACTGCATGGCATTCCTCGCGGATGCGGGCAAACCACGGTCCTTCACGCCGCCAGGTCTGGGTTGTCTCTTCGGACGTGTCGTCGCCTTCCGCAGCAAACCAGTTGGCCCGCTCCCAGCCGTTATAGGCGCCGAACTGCGCACCGGAGGCGACCAGCGTCTCGTGAATGGGAGACAGTTTCTTGTTGGCGCCCGCCGGCCAGCGATGATGCGGAAAGTGCATCGCATATTCATGGCCATA
>JAGRLQ010000112.1:9574-12210 GCA_020441735.1 Nitratireductor sp. | reverse complement strand
ATATGTCGAGAAATCGGTCGTGCTGCAGACCATCGACCATCTGTGGCGCGAGCATCTGGTCAACCTCGACCATCTGCGCTCGGTGGTGGGCTTCCGCGGCTACGGCCAGCGCGACCCGCTGCAGGAATACAAGGGCGAAAGCTTCGAATTGTTCCAGGCCATGCTCGCCAATCTGCGCCAGGCCGTCTGCGCGCAACTCGCCCGCGTCGAGCTCGCCCAGCAGGAAGCAGAGCCTGCCGCACAACCGCCTGCCGCAGCACGGGCCGGCGCGCCGGCACTCGATGCCAATGCGGAATACAATCCGGAAGACCTGCCCGAAGAGTGGCTGAGAACCGGCCGCAACGCGCCCTGCCCATGTGGCTCGGGCAAGAAGTTCAAGCACTGCCACGGCAAATACGTCTGAGAGCCCTCTGGCGCTCCCGTCAATTCAATCGGGATCCCGGCACTGGGAAAGGATAATACCTTACGCGCGTGCTAACAGGGTTTCGCGCAATTTGCCGATGGCCCGCACCTCGATCTGGCGCACCCGTTCCTTTGAAATTCCGAACTTGCGGCCGAGTTCCTCCAGCGTTGCCCCCTCTTCGCGCAACCGCCGCGCCCGGATGATGTGCTGTTCGCGCTCATCCAGCATCGCCACGGCATCGTGAAGCCAATCATGCTGGCGTTCGCCGTCAATCGACTTGCGGGCTGCTTCATCCGGCGTGATTTCGTCAGATACCAGAAAATCGATCCGCGTTTGTGACCCTTCGCCCTCACCATCGGTTACCGGCGCATCAAGCGACAGATCGGGTCCGGAGAAGCGCGCATCCATCCGCGCCACATCCTTGACCGAAACCTTCAGCGCGTTCGCGATTTCCTCATAGGCTTGCCGGCTGCCGGGCTTGCCGCCATTGGCAGCAATCTGCGCCCGCAATTTGCGCAGGTTGAAGAACAGGGCCTTCTGGTTCGAGCTTGTGCCGCCGCGCACGATCGACCAGTTTTTCAGGATATGATCCTGCATGGCCGCCCGCACCCACCAGGTTGCATAGGTGGCAAAACGAACCTCTCGCGCCGGATCGAACCGGGCGGCGGCTTCCAGCAGCCCGATATGACCTTCCTGAATGAGATCGGCGAGCGGCAGGCCATAGCGCCGGAACTTGAAGGCCAGTGAAATCACCAGCCGCATATGGGCCAGCGTGAGGCGATGCAGCGCCTGCTGATCGCGTTTGCCGATCCAGCGTTTCACCAGATCGATTTCCTCCTCCCGCGCCAGATAAGGCGCGTCCGCCGCTGCCTTGACGATCCGGTTGCTTGGATACTCCTGATAGGCCATCTGCCTTCCTCTCCCGCCGGTTTTGAGCAGGCTCTGGAAGGGAATACGAAAAAAAGCCCGGAATGGTTTCCGGGCTTTTGAACTTTTTCAGACTTCTTGTCCGTTTCAGGCGGCCTTTTCCTCGCCCTCGTCGTTTGCGGCAGCGCCGCGGCGAGGACCCTTGGCAAGGTTCTTCTCGATCAGAACCACCGCTTCGGTGGTCGAAACCTTGTTGACGGCGGAAATCTCGCGGGCCATGCGGTCGAGTGCTGCTTCATAAAGCTGGCGCTCGCTGTAGGACTGCTCCGGCTGGTTGTCGGAACGGTACAGATCGCGGACCACTTCGGAAATCTGGATCAGATCGCCGGAATTGATTTTCGCTTCGTATTCCTGCGCCCGGCGGCTCCACATGGTGCGCTTGATGCGCGCCCTGCCCTGCACGGTTTTCAGCGCCTTTTCCACGAGCGACGGTTCGGCGAGCTTGCGCATGCCGGCCGAAGAGGCCTTGGCAACCGGTACCCGCAGGATGAGCTTGTCCTGCTGGAAGCTGATGACGAACAGTTCCAGCTTGTGGCCAGCAACTTCCTGCTCTTCGATGGAAGAAATCTGTCCGACACCATGAGCCGGATAAACGATGAACTCGTTGGTCCGGAAACCTTGACGCTGGGTGGCTTTTTTGGCGGTAGCCATTCTACACTTACTCCCTCGTTAACCCGTTCAGAGCGCGGGCTTTTTTTGCCGGAACCGGAGATCCGGCCAAACGGTTTTCAGACACTGCCAAACGCCGGCAGCAACCTGATTACAACAGCCGTCTACTGGGGATACGAGACCGTCCCGTCAAACATGCCGAAGCCAAGAGCCGATTGCTGACAGCAACAGGGGTCTCTTTATTCGGATGCGTTCAGGAGAATGCCTTGTTTTATTGACAAGAAAGAACACACCTTTCCGGGGCATTTGCGGCAGAAAAGTGTAGGCCTTTTTTGCGAATTCCGACTGTTAACAACTTCCTAACACAAAAAACGCCAAAAATCAACGTTTTCGCACCTGCGGCACAAGCGCAGGGTCAACTGCTGCAAATTATGCTTAACGTGTAGCGTGCCGAAAAGCCGGTATTTCAATCGCCTTGGCCGGGTTCCGGTGAGAAATACTTCTCGAATTTGCCGTCAACCCCGTCAAATTCCTTCGCATCGTCCGGCGGATCACGCTTGATGGTGATGTTCGGCCATTTCTCGGCATATTCGGCATTGACCTGCAGCCATTTGTCGAGCCCCGGCTCGGTATCGGGCAGAATGGCTTCCGCCGGGCATTCAGGCTCGCACACGCCGCAATCGATGCACTCGTCGGG
>JAGRLQ010000112.1:0-9539 GCA_020441735.1 Nitratireductor sp. | reverse complement strand
TCTCGCCTTCATAGAAACAATCGACTGGACACACCTCGACGCAGTCCATGTATTTGCATTTGATGCATTTGTCGTTGACGATGTAGGTCATGATGCCACCGGGGAGGAACGGATTACTGCAAGGCTGCCGCTTCGCTGCGACCTTGCCGTGACTACAGGCTTTGCCATGCCGGTTCAAGGGATTCTGCAGGGAAGAAAAAGCGGCATTTTTTCACATTACGTTGAGAATCGGCGCCCCGGCGTCTGATCGTCTCATGAAGCATCCTTGCCGGAGAGCATGCGGGCAAGCCGGCGCTCACGCGCCTCCGGCCGCTTTTCCCGTAACATGCCTGCCTGAGCCGTTACCCCATCCACACCGGCAGTGCTTTCTTCAGGTGGCGAGCGGTCGATATAAAGCGTCACCGCTTCGTCATAAGGTCCGCGCCGCGTGCCACAGGCGGCAATTTCCAGCAGCCGCACATCGGCGTGGCGCGTCCCGCCATGAACAGAAAGCGTGAGGACGTCGCCGGGACCAACCGGCTGGGCATTGTTGGAAACCCGCTCGCCATTGACCCGCACCTGGCCTGCCTGGATCATTTTCTGCGCCAGCGACCGGCTTTTTGCCTGCCGGGCATGCCACAGCCACTTGTCGAGGCGGATCCTGCCCGCCCTGTCAGATGCCGCCGAAGATGCAGAAGCGCGTTCAGTCACCCTTCTTCATATCTTCTTTCAGGGCGGCGAGCTTGGCAAAGGGCGAATCGGGATCGATCGTGCCGCGCTCCTTGCGCGGACCAGCCTGCATGCGCGGCTTATCACCACCCCTGGGGTGTTTGCCGCCGCCCCTGCCGGGCTTGCCGCCGCCCCTGGCGTTCTTGCCCCTGCCCTGGGGACCTTGTCCTCTGTTTTGGTCTCTGCCCTGCCCGTCTTCATTCCGGCGCGGCTTGCCACCGCTCTTGCGTGGTGCCGGACGCCAGACGAGAATCATCTTCGGGCCTTCCTCGCCTTCCGTTTCACCAGTGCCATCGGAAGAAGCCTCCGGCGGGGCCGCTACTTCCGCTGACGCTTCGGCTTCGGCCGTCGTGTCAGCGCTTTCCGAAGAAGCGGCAGCGGAGACCTCTTCTTCAGCCGGTTCCGTGCTTGCGGATTCAGTTGCTTCGCTGGCGGCTTCAGCAGTGGGTGTGCTTTCGGCCGGCGCCGCTTCAGCATCGCTGGCAGGCGCATCTTCCACTTGCAGCGCAGCACTCTCTGTAGAAGTGCCATCGGCTGTCGGCGGAACCGCTTCTGCGACCGGCTCGGGCTTCACCTCGCTTTCAAGCTTCGGCTCGCCGCGATAGCCAAGACCTTTCAGCACCAGTTCCATGTCCTCATGGGTGGCGCCCAGAATGGAGAGCATCGCCGGCGTCACATAGAAACTGCGGCCGTCGATCGCGCCTTCCGGCTTCTCGCCGCCGCTTTCCGGCCCGCTCTCCGGCCCACTGGGGGGCTTGTAATACAGCGCAGGACGGATGAAATCGGCCAGCCGCTCGAGGATATCGATACGCACCGCCTTGGCGCCGAGGACGCGGTAGCCGCAGATGCGGTAGATTTCGTCATCGAGGCTCGCATCATGCACCGTCGAGGTGCGGCCTGAGGCAAGCACCTGCAGCACTTCTGCCCGGCCCGGGGCATCGAGCCTGTCGTTCTTCACCGCCCAAAGTAGGCACAGGAGTTCCGCCGGAGCGGGTTTCAGCAGAACGGGAACGAAGATCGTGTAGGCACCGAAACGCACCCCGTGGCGGCGAAGCCCGGCCCGCATGTCCTGCGTCAGGTTCTGAATATCGGCCGAGATTTCCCGCCGCTGAATGTTGCCGTAGTTTTCGACAAGACGGAACGCGACACCCCGCGCCAGCCCTTCCAGTGTCTGGTCGCCGCTCATTTCCACCAGCGGTTTCAGGATATTGGCGGCATGATTGGCAATCCAGCGGTCGAGCCGTTGCGCCACCTGGTCACGGGCAGGCCCCGTCAACTGCTCGTCGGCCAGCAGCAGGATGCGCGGATGAAGATAATCCTCGCCCGCCACCAGCTTGCCCACCGGCTCGCCCTGCCAGCGCAGAATCCCGTCACTAGCCAGTACGAAATCGGTATTGGGCGAGGCATGAAGCCGGCTTGCGCGCTTTTCCATTTCCCCGGCAAGCACCTTGGCCGCCGCCGCATTGGCAGCCTTGGCCTCCGGGCTCTGGCCGGTCGCATCCGGCGTGAACCGGAATCCGGCAAGCTTGCCGACGTGATGGCCTTCCACTTCCACAGAGCCGTCCGGCTTGATTTCGGCTTCCATCAAGGCGTTATCCCGCAATTTCCTCATCAGTTGGCTTGTCCTGCGATCAATAAACCGTTTCGTCAAGACTTCATGCAGCGCATCGGACAGCGCATCCTCGACCTGACGCGCCGTCTCCTGCCAATGGGTGGCATCTTCAAGCCAGTCGTCACGGTGGGAGAGATAGGTCCAGGTCCTGATTTGCGCGATTCGCGCCGACAGGGCATCGATGTCGCCTTCCAGCCGGTTTGCCTGTTTTACCTGAGCTGCAAACCAGTCGGCGTCGATCCTTCCGCGCTCCGAGATCTGGCTGAATACCCGTGAAAGCAGTTCGCCATGGGAGGCCGGTGAAATCTTGCGGTAATCGGGAATGCAGCACACATCCCACAGCAGTCGCACAACATCCCCGCTAGCGCAGGCATCCTGCACCCCGGGGTCGCGCGACAGGGTTTCCAAAGCGACAAGGTCGGAAGCCGGCAGTGCCTTCATCAGCAGCCGGTTGCCCGAGGGTAGTTCCAGGCTCTGCCGCAAGGCTCCGATTCCGGAAAAATCGAGATCGCGATTGCGCCAGTTGAGGATTTTGACCGGTTCGAAAGCATGGGTTTCGAGCTGTTCGACCAGTTCGTCCTCGAACGGCGGCACCTGGCCGGTCACGCCAAACGTGCCGTCACGCATGTGGCGGCCGGCGCGCCCGGCAATCTGCGCCATCTCGGCTGCCGTCAGCCGCCGGTACTGGCGGCCGTCGAACTTGCGATCCTGGGCAAAGGCGACATGCTTGACGTCCAGATTGAGCCCCATGCCGATGGCATCGGTCGCCACCAGAAAGTCGGCATCGCCAGACTGGTAGAGTTCGACCTGGGCATTGCGGGTACGCGGGCTGAGGGACCCCAGCACCACCGCCGCGCCACCGCGCTGGCGGCGCACCAGTTCGGCAATCGCATAGACCTCACCGGCGGAAAAGGCGACGATGGCGCTTCTTGCCGGCAGTCGCGTGATCTTCTTTGATCCCGCATAGGTCAGCATCGACATGCGCGGCCTTGAGACGATCTCGATGCCCGGCAGCAACTGCTTCAACACACCTGCCATGGTTTCCGCGCCGAGCAGCAAGGTCTCCTCGCGCCCGCGCAAATTCATCAGCCGGTCGGTGAAGATGTGGCCGCGCTCAAAATCGGCGGCAAGCTGCACCTCATCGATTGCAACAAATGCAGCGGATGTCTCCGGCGGCATCGCTTCCACCGTGCAGACCTGATAGCGCGCCTTGGGCGGCACGATCTTTTCCTCGCCGGTAATGAGCGCCACGCTGGCAGCGCCCACCTTCTCGCACAGCCGCTGATAGACTTCCCGCGCCAGGAGCCGCAGCGGCAGGCCGATCAGTCCGCTCGAATGGGCAGCCATGCGCTCGATGGCGAGGTGTGTCTTTCCGGTATTGGTCGGCCCCAGAACGGCGGTGACACCCCGTCCACTCGCCCTGGGCCCGCTCGCCTTGGGCCCGCTCGCGTCAAGTCCGGCCATTTTCGGTTTTGTGGAGGTTGCAGAATTCATGGCTGAGGGTCAGGCTGGCGGGAGGGGAAAATCGGCTCCCCTGCATATAGGAAAGCCTGCCCATACACGCCAGCAGGTTCTGCCGGCCCTCAACAGCCTGTCAGCAGGCCTTGCTCAGGAGCGCGCCGGACCGAAATAGTCCGGTTCGGCTGAAAACGTGCCGATCCAGGTCGGCACCAGAATACGGATCGGCGTGAAGATGCTCTGCTTTTCCGTGCCACCGCTGATCGGCGCCAGCCAGATTTCCATATCGTTGTTTTCGGCCATCTGCTGGGTGCTCTTGTGCTTCTTCTTGTGGCCGGCAACGGGAATGTACTGAAGCTTGCAGACATAGGCATAGCCGTCATAGCCCTTGGTCTTGATCGCCTTGTTGCGCTTGTAGCTGAGCTTGATGTCAAAGCGGGTATCGCCGTCATAGACGCGGAAGCGATGATCGCAGACAGCGTTGGGGTCCTTCGCCTTTTCATAGGGCACTGGCACCACCATCGTGCTTGCCGGATCCATCACATTCACCAGGTCTTCCGGCTTGATCAGAATGTATTTCGGCGCCTTTTTCTTCTTGCGCTTGTCGGGCTTGAGAAAGACATCGGCGACCTTGCCGCCCTTGAAGGCCATCTTCAGCACGGCGGTCTTCTTGTTTTCCGTTACCGACAGGAAGTGGCTGGCCGCATTGTGATTGTCGCCGTCGACCTCGCCTTCGCTCTTGATCACCGCCTTGCCGGGCGCAAACCAGTCGGCCAGCCCTTCGGTGCGGCCATTGCCGGTGAAGGTGTAGTGGTCGCCGTTCATCGCCACCCCAAAGGTCACCTTGCCGACCGTGACAGAACCGAATTTCACCCTGAAGTCGGTTTCATGGTGGTCACTTGCCGGCAGCGAAGCCTTGATGACGGGGATTTCCTCCGCCTGCGCCGAGCCTGCGGGCGCCGGCGCAAACAGGACAGCGCCCAGAAGCGCCATGAAAGCATACCGATATTTCATCGCATTCGGTCCGTTTTTGGGATCAACCGGTGCATTTTCTGCCAGCATAGAAAACAAGGCTGAACGCCAGATGAACCAATGCCCTCAAAATCGAGCGCAAATTGGGCGCAACGGCTTTCAAAGCCCTCTCCAACCTGCTTTTTCCTTGACGCCTCTCCGATAGGCGACTATAGAACCGCCGAATTTCCCGAGACTTGCGTCCCCATGGCGCTCGGCGAACCAAAGCTGGGCGAAGCGGATGCTTTGATACCCGAAGGCCTGCAAGATACGCAAAACGGGCCGTACCGGACTTCGACAAGGAACGAAACCATGTCCAGAACCTGTGAACTTACCGGCAAGACGGTGATGTATGGCAACAATGTCAGCCATGCCAACAACAAGAACCGCCGCCGCTTTCTGCCCAATCTGGTAAACGTCACCCTGATGAGCGAAACGCTCAACCAGCGCGTTCGCCTGCGGATTTCCGCCGCTGCCCTGCGCAGTGTCGAACATCGCGGCGGCCTTGATGCCTTTCTTGCCAAAGCCAAGGAAGGCGAGCTTTCCCAGAAAGCCCGTCTGCTGAAGCGCCAGATTGCCAAAAAGACAGCCGAAGCAGCTGCCTGATGGCACTCGACTGATTGCAGTTCCACCGGGCCCCGCAACTACGGGGCCTTTTTGCTGGTGCCATCACCCAGGATAAAAAAATGGAGCACGACATGTCTCGTCCCGCGCTCGCAAGCCTCGCGCCCTACATTGCCGCCATGGCGGTAATCGTCATTTCCTCCAACATTCTGGTCCAGTATCCCTTCAAACCATTCGGGCTTGGGGAGCTTCTGACCTGGGGTGCCTTCACCTACCCCTTCGCTTTTCTGGCCAATGACCTTGCCAACCGGCATTTCGGCATGCGGGCAGCCCGCATTGTCGTCGCCACCGGTTTCGTCATCGCCGTCATCCTGTCCATCTGGCTGGCAACGCCCCGCATCGCCATTGCCTCCGGCACGGCCTTTGCCGTCGCGCAGATTCTCGACCTGCTGATCTTCGACCGCATGCGCCGTCTTGCCTGGTGGAAGGCACCGCTGGTTTCCAGCATCATCGCCTCGGCAATCGACACCGTTCTGTTCTTCCGCATCGCCTTTGCGCCGGGCTTTTCCGGCATCGACCAGTGGTTCGGTATGGAAGACGGTTCGCTCGGCTTCCCGGTCACCATGTTCGGCTACGAAATGCCGCTCTGGGTCTCGCTGGCAATCGGCGATTTTCTGGTCAAGGTGCTGATCGGCATCATCGCCCTGCTGCCCTATGCGGGCCTGCTGCGCCTGACGGCACCGAAGCCCGCCGCAAACCAGGGCTAGAGCGTCTTATTCGTCGAGTACGAATTCCAGCAGCAGGGTGCGTTGCAGACGGCGATTGAAGTTGTCGTCGGAGATCAGCACGATCCGGGTGCGGCCATCGCCGTCCTTCCAGGCGGCAATCCCTTCCATGTTGTCGATCCGGCTTGAAAGACCGGCTTCGGCAAGCACTTCGCCCTTGAGCGTTACGCCCGGCTTGACCGACGTCGCATCGAAGCGCCGGATGCGCATGCCGATCCCGACAGAAAGTCCGAAGCGCCGCTCGAGCACCGCCAGATCGCCATCGGGCAGGAAAACCGCATCCGTGATGGAGTAGCCGTCGCTGCGGGTGATGGCAAATTCTTCAATTCCCGATTTCGAGGCCACGAAGGCGCGGTTGTCGCCGGCGACATTCAGGCTTTCCTCCGCAATCGCGATGAACCGGCCTGCCACGGGGGATCCTGCTGGTGCGAGCGCAACCGCTTCAAGCCCCTCATTATAAGCGACGTTGAACGGCTTGAAGGAAACGGTTGCCTGCACCGGCGCACCGGGAGAGCCATCCTTGCCAAGCTGGTAGCGGTTGATGCGGTTGAGCCGCTCGAAGGAGACATAGGCTGTGCCGCCATCGATCTCCAGACCTTCCGAATCGCCCCAATGTTTCGAGCCGTAACGCGTGCCGTCCTGCCGGCAGAGGCAAAAAAGCGCCGCATCGGAGAGCCCCGAGATCGCGCCCTTTCCATTCCGCTTGATGTCAGCGGCGAGCCAGTAGGCCGTGTCGCTCACAGCGTTGAGCCGGCGGCCGTCGCTGCTGATACGCAGACCGGAGAGCCCTCCGAAGCGCTCGTCATCCGAATAGATTTCCAGCCCGCCGGCGAAAACCAGCTTGCCCGCGCGGTTGTCGGAAGAGCCGATATGAAAATACTCAATTCGGTCACTGGTCAGCGTGATCGGCTCGGCCTGAAGAGGCGCGGCAATCGCCACGATCAATGCGGCAGCCAGCAACAGCTTCTGAATCAGCGGAATGAGCCGGGGCATCGGCGATGTGCTACCCCGCAGCACGGCGCAGGGCCGAACCGCCGCGCCCGCCGGCCCTGCGGCGGCCTTCTTGGCGCTCTGCCGGTCCCTCCTCGGCAAACAGCGAGGCAAGCTGCTCGGTCATGGCACCTGCCAGTTCCTCCGCATCGACAATCGTCACCGCACGCTTGTAATAGCGTGTCACGTCATGGCCGATGCCGATCGCCAGCAATTCGATGGGCGAATAGGTCTCGATATCCGCAATCACGTGTCTCAGATGCCTTTCCAGATAATTGCCCGGATTGACCGAAAGGGTTGAGTCGTCCACCGGCGCGCCGTCGGAGATCATCATCAGAATGCGGCGCTTTTCCGAACGTGCCATCAGCCGGTTATGCGCCCATAGCAGCGCCTCACCGTCGATATTCTCCTTCAGCAGCCCTTCGCGCATCATCAGCCCGAGATTGCGCCGTGCCCGCCGCCAGGGCGCATCGGCGCTCTTGTAGACGATATGGCGCAGATCGTTGAGCCGGCCCGGCTGCGGCGGCTTGTCAGCCTTCAGCCATTTCTCGCGCGCCTGCCCGCCTTTCCACGCCTTGGTGGTGAAGCCGAGAATTTCGACCTTCACGCCGCAGCGCTCCAGCGTACGGGCCAGAATATCGGCGCAGGTCGCCGCCACCGTGATCGGCCGCCCGCGCATCGAGCCGGAATTGTCGATCAGCAGGGTGACCACCGTATCGCGGAAGATCGTCTCCCGCTCCATCTTGAAGGAAAGCGGCGTCATCGGATCGATGATGATGCGCGGCAGCCGTGCCGTATCGAGATAGCCTTCCTCGAGATCGAAATCCCAGCCGCGGTTCTGCTGCGCCATCAGGCGGCGCTGCAGCCGGTTGGCAAGCCTGCCGACAACGCCCTGAAGATGGGCAAGCTGCTTGTCGAGAAAGGCTCTCAGCCGCTCAAGCTCGGCATCGTCGCACAATTCCTCGGCCGTGATGACCTCGTCGTATTCGTAGGTGAACACCCGGTAGTCGGAATCCGGCGGCAGATCGGAAAACGGCAATTGCGGCCGCTGCGCCTCACCCGGCGTTTCCGCATCATCCATGTCGTCGTCGAAATCATCATCGCTGATTTCCGACGCATCCATCTCGCCTTCCTGGGCTTCATCGGAAGTCTCGTCGGATTGCTCCGGCTGGCCATCCTCCTGGGCGGAGGCTTCATCGTTCTCGCTTTCCGCATCGCTGTCGGCAGATTGCGGCTCGTTGTCCTCGGCGGGATCCTGATCTTCCTCGGGTTCTTCGTCGCCAAGCTCATCGGCCATGTCGAGGGATGCAATCAGATTGCGGATCGATTTGGCGAAGGCAGCCTGATCGTTGAGGTCGGCATCGAGCGCAGCAATCGTGTCCGTTGCCTTCTCGTCGATGAATTCCCGCCACAGCCGGACGAATTTTTCCGCGCTTTTGGGCGGTTTCTGTCCCGTCAGCTTTTCGCGCACCAACAGCGCGACCGCTTCTTCCAGCGGGGCATCAGTGCGGTCGAGCGCGTTCTGGTAATTGGCGCGGGAGTATTTTTCCTCCAGCATGGCATCGAGATTGCCGGAAACCCCCTCCATCTGGCGCGCGCCGAGCGCCTCGACCCTTGTCTGCTCCACCCGGTCATAGATTGCCCGGGCCAGCTGGCCGACGGGCGCGTGCCGGTTGTGGATCGTCTTGTCGTGGCAGGCAAGCCGGAGCGCCATGGAGTCGCCATAGCCGCGGGTAATGGCGAGCTGTTCGCGCGTCATCTTGCGGCCCGGATCGGTCAGCTTGACCTGATCGCCTACCAGTGCCGGACGGTCATTGGAAAAGGCAACTTCCACGCCCGGCCTGTTGGCAATGGCGCGCACGCAGTTGGACAGGGCCTGCTTCAGTGGCTCGTAGTCCACCGGCCCTGCATTCTGCTTACGGTTGTCGCCCGGTCCTGCCATGCTGGCCTGCTTCCACCGGTTGCGGTGCGTGGGACTTAGTCCAGCACCAGATTAGCGGTTGATTCCGGCAATTCTTCGCCGAACACGCGCTGATAGAATTCAGCAACCGTCGCCCGCTCCAGCTCATCACACTTGTTGAGGAACGTCAGCCGGAACGCCATGCCGAGATCGTCGAAAATTTCGGTATTCTCCGCCCAGGTGATCACGGTACGCGGGCTCATCACGGTTGAAAGATCGCCATTGATGAAGGCTGCCCGCGTCATGTCGGCGATGCGCACCATTTTGGAAACGGTCTCGCGGCCCTCCGCCGTATCGAAGCTCTTCGCCTTGGCGAGCACGATGCCCACTTCCTTGTCATGTGGCAGGTAGTTGAGCGTGGTGACGATCGACCAGCGGTCCATCTGCCCCAGATTGATCTGCTGGGTGCCGTGATAGAGCCCCGACGTGTCGCCGAGGACGACCGTGTTGG
>JAGRLQ010000111.1 GCA_020441735.1 Nitratireductor sp. | reverse complement strand
AAATCGAGGGCCTTGACTTCACCTACCACGGTGAAACAGGCTACCGCATCTGACGCCAATAGCCGGGAGCAAACCAATGAAGATGATCACCGCCATCATCCAGCCGCACCGGCTCGAGACGGTTCGAGAGGCCCTCAACGGGTTGGGGGTCTCCGGACTGACGGTCACCGAGGTCAAAGGCTATGGCCGCCAGAAGGGGCATACGGAAATCTATCGTGGTGCCGAATACCAGATTCACTACACACCCAAGGTGAAGCTGGAGATCGCGGTCAGCAGCGCCGTAGCCGATGACGTGACAGACGCTATCCGCAATGCGGCAGGCCAGAACAAGATTGGTGATGGCAAGATCTTTGTCTTCGACCTTGGAAACGCCATCCGAATTCGCACCGGCGAGAGCGGCGAGGACGCCCTGTAGGCGCATCCGCACCGCTTTCGAGCTGCTTGCAACGCCCGGATGCTGCCTATAGAGCAGGTGGCGAACAATCTCCGAGAACAGATCCGGGAAAAACTTCATGCGCAAACTGCTGAAATGGCTGCTCATAGCCCTCGTTCTGGTCGTCGTGGCTGCTGCCATCCTGGGCCTTGTCTATCGCGACCGGGTTACCCGGCTTCTTGCCGTCAATTCGCTCTTCAGTGAAGAAAACATCGTCGGCAATTTCTCCAACATGAAGGGCATGTTCTTCAACACGCCCATTCCCGCCGAAGGCCCTGGCGATGAAGTGGAAGAGTGGCCGCGCTGGCCTGCAGCGCTTCCGGCCTCGTTCGAATACAAAGGCAGCGAAATCACCACCGAGAACTTTCTGAAGGATGCGGCCACCACATCGCTTCTTGTGGTGCACAACGGCGCCATTACCTTCGAGGAATACTATCTCGGCACCAAGCCCGATGATCTGCGCATTTCCTGGTCGGTGGCAAAATCCTTCCTGTCGGCAGTGTTCGGCATCGCCGTTACCGAGGGCAAGATCGAAAGCCTGGATGATCCTGTCACCAAATACGTTCCGCAGCTTGTTGGCACCGCCTATGATGGCGTGACCATCCGCAACACGCTCAACATGTCGACCGGCGTCAAGTTCAACGAGGATTATCTCGACTTCTGGTCCGACATCAACAAGATGGGCCGCACGCTGGCGCTCGGCACCTCGATGGACGATTTCGCCGCATCGCTGAAAGAGCGGGTGCGCGAACAGGGAACGATGCGCCAATACACCTCCATCGACACCCATGTGCTCGCCATGGTGTTGCGGGCTGCCACCGGCAGAAGCGTCATCGACCTTGTCGGCGAACAGATCGTCGGAGCGATCGGCTTTGAAAAGGCGCCTTACTACCTGACCGACGGCGTGGGCGTTGCCTTCGCGCTGGGTGGCCTCAACCTGACGACGCGGGACTATGCCCGCTTCGGCCAGATGTTCCTCCAACACGGCAAATGGTATGGCGAGCAGATTGTTCCGCGCGAATGGGTGGACCAGTCCGTGGTGCCTTCAGCGCCCGAACAGTCGGCCCGCGACGATGGTTTCGGATACGGCTATCAGTGGTGGATACCGGCAGGCGCCAAGGACGGCGAGTTCATGGCGCGCGGCATTTATGACCAGTACATCTACGTCAATCGTGCCACCAACAGCGTCATCGTCAAGACGTCCGCCAACCGCAAGTTCCGCGAGCCGGGTAACAGCGACAGAACCGTTGCCTTCTTCCGCGCTCTGGCCGGAGCTGAGTAAAGGGTCGGAGCGGCAGAAAGCCGACGGAAACGGATAGCAGATGCACGGCATCGAGATGAAACTGGCGCTGGTCGGCCTTGCGGGCATTGCCGCGCAGTGGATTTCCTGGCGCTTCAGCCTGCCGGCAATCGCCCTGCTGCTGCTGACCGGACTGGCCGCCGGGCCGCTGACCGGATTACTCGATCCGGTCCGTGATTTCGGCGAGGTCTACCGCCCCGTCATTTCCCTTGCCGTTGCCATCATCCTGTTCGAGGGCGGACTGACTCTCAACCTCAAGGAAATCCGAGAGACCTCCAAGGCCGTACGCCGCATCATCATCATCGGCGGCCCGCTGGTCTGGCTGTTCTCCACCCTTTCGGCCCATTATGCAGGCGGGCTGTCCTGGCAGACAGCCATCCTTCTGGGCGCCATACTAGTGGTCACCGGCCCCACCGTCATCATGCCACTGCTGCGACAGGCAAGGCTGCAGAAACGGGCTGCCTCGCTGCTGCGCTGGGAGGCAATCGTCAACGACCCCATCGGCGCGCTTTTGGCCGTCCTCTCCTTCGAGATCTTTCTCGTCATCAACAATGTGCACGAGGCTGAAAACCTGCTTTTCAACGGCCTCATCGCCGCCCTGCTCGCCCTCCCCGGCGCATGGCTGTTCTCAAAGTTCATCGTCTGGCTTTTCCTGCGCGGCCACATCGCCGAATACCTCAAGGCTCCCTTTCTGCTGGTTGCCGCGCTGATCGCCAACACCGTCACCAACCTGTTCTTGGAGGAGGCAGGCCTGCTGACCGTCACGGTGATGGGGATCATCCTTGCCAATTCGCGCATTGCCAGCCTGTCGGAGATGAAGCGCTTCAAGGAGACCATCACCATCCTGCTGGTCTCCGGCGTCTTCATCCTGCTGACCGCATCACTCGATCTCGACCTCGTATACGAACTGGGCTGGCAGGCGGCAGCCTTTACCGCTGCCATCCTGTTTGTCGCAAGGCCAGTGGCAATTGCCATTGCTACCATGGGCACGGGGCTGACCTGGCAGGAACGTGTGCTGACCGCATGGATCGCCCCGCGCGGTGTCGTCGCTGTTGCCATCGCCGGCATTTTCGGCACCGCGCTGGCAGAACAGGGCATCGCCGACGGCGAGAAGATGATCGCCTACACCTTTGCCATCGTGGCAGCGACCATTCTGCTGCACGGTTTCAGCCTGCCGGTGCTGGCAAGGCTGCTTGATCTCAGAGCCGTGGAACGGCCGGGCATCCTGATCGTCGGCGGATCGCCCTGGGCTGTGGCGCTGGCCGAGAAACTGACGGCTTTTGACGTGCCGGTAATGATTGCCGATGAAAACTGGAACCATCTCAGCCGGGCGCGGGCGCGCAACATCCCGACCTATTTCGGCGATGTGCTGTCCGAGCACGCCCACCACGAACTCAACATCGGCGTCTGGTCTTCGCTGATCGCCGCCACCGACAACGATGCCTACAACGCCCTGGTGTGCACCGAATTCGGCCCCGAGATCGGGCGCGGCAACGTGCTCCAGATTGGTGACCGGGACGGAGCATCCAACAAGCGGGAAATGCATTTTACCCTCGGTGGCCGGCCGCTAATGCGCCCCGGCATGTCCTTCAACAAGCTCAACGACCTGATCGGCGAAGGCTGGCAGATCACCTCCTCGACGCTGACTAAGGAATTCAGCCATGAGGATTTCGCCAGCACACGCCCGGAAGAAAACCAGATTCTGTTCTGGTTCAAACCCGGCGGCGCTTTCCAGTTTGCCGCCAACAACCCCAATGCCGTACCCGGCGAGGACGCGGTTGTCATTTCCTTTGGCCCGCCGCGCGAGCGCCGGCGGCAAGCAGACAAAGCAGAACAGGACACCGAATAGGATGGCGCAGATTCGGCTCTATTTCGATGTGCCTGCACATCTGGCCATGCCCCTTTCCCAGGCGCTCGAAACCGCGTTTGAAGCAGACGGCTTTCCCGTTGCCATCTTCGAGACCGACGAGGAAAAGGGGATCTGGACGGTTTCCGTCTATAGCGAGGAAGAATACCGCGAAGGTGTACGCGGCACCATTGACGCCGTTGTGGCCGCATCCGGTGCGCAGGCCGACATCAGCGAGGAGATGCTTGAGGACGAAAACTGGGTTGAAAAAACCCTGCAGGACCTGGCACCGGTTCGCGCGGAGAGATTTGTCGTTCACGGTAGCCACGACCGCAATACGGTTCGCGCCCATGAACACGGCATTCTGATCGACGCGGCCATGGCCTTCGGTACCGGTCATCACGGCACGACGGCCGGATGTCTTTATATGCTTCACCAGGCAATGAAGCAGCAACGCTATGCGAACGCGCTTGATCTCGGTACTGGCACCGGCGTTCTCGCAATCGCCATCGCCAAGGCAGCACACATACCGGTTCTGGCAACCGATATCGATCCGGTCGCAACCGCAATTGCATTGGGCAATGCCCGGCTGAACGGCGTTTCAGCGGACGTTTCGGCGGTTAGGGCAAGCGGCTTTCATCACCGCGCGATAGCGGCGCGAAAACCTTATGACCTGATTGTTGCGAATATTCTGGCTGGGCCCCTGCAGGCCATGGCGCGTGATTTCGCGCGCCATCTTGCCGCCAATGGAAGAGCAATCCTGTCCGGCCTATTGCCCCATCAAAAGGCGCGCATCGTGGCAGCTTACAGGGTGCAGGGCCTGCATCTCCTCTCCGCGCATTACCAGGATGGCTGGATGACGCTCGAATTCCGCAGGCCCTGACTAACTTGACTTACTGACGGTTGGGAACGAACTGCCCATCACTCCCGGCATTCATCTACAGCACCGTTTACAGATAAACGGAACTGTTGACGTGATCTTCATCCCAACTCACACGCTGGCGCAGTTCAGGATTCCAGCTGCGCAGGATCGCATTGACCTGCGCACGGGCCTGACGCTGGCGTGCTTCGATGATTCTGTTTCCGAAGGTTCTCAAAAGGGACATGACGAGCTCCTGTTGCTGCATTCCCTCCCACACCAAAAAGCTAAGGGCATCTGCCCGGCCTGACAAGGCGGCTGGACTCACATCTCCCTTGCATTGAGCGCATGGCTGGGCTTACTGGGCACAGATGCCATGAGGAAGCTGCAATCCGTGTTCCAATCTTTCGAAGCCCCAACTCGCGCAGCGGCCAGCGGAAGGCTTGCAGACCTGCGAAAGGCCATGACGGAACTGGGTCTCGACTGGTACCTGCTGCCGCACGGCGACGAATATCAGAATGAATACCTGCCACCGTGCGCTGAAAGGCTGGCCTTTCTGACCGGCTTCACCGGCTCGGCGGGGTTCGCCATCATCGGGCATGAAGATGCCTTTCTGTTCGTTGACGGTCGCTACACGCTTCAGGCGGCAAGCCAAGCCGATGGCAGGGATTTTGAAATCCGCGATCTGGTAAACGAGCCCCCTTCCCGCTTTGCTGCTGGAATACTGGAAAACGGCAATACCGTCGGCTTCGATCCCTGGACCATGACAATGGGTCAGACAAAGAGCTGGGAAGAAACCTGCACGAAGGCAGGCGCTGAATTGCAGCGCGTACGCAACCTCGTTGACCAGATCTGGCAGGATCGCCCACCTGCCCCCCTCGGCAGGGCCTGGCTCCATCCTGAGCGTTTTGCCGGCAAGCTGCCGGAGGATAAGCTCGCCGTACTGGCCGGCAAGCTCAAGGAAGCCGGCGCCGATTGCCTGTTGCAGACCGACCCTGCCTCGATTGCCTGGACCTTCAACCTGCGCGGCAGCGATGTCGCCCATAATCCCCTGGCGCTCGCCTTCGCGATCCTGTTCGCCGATGGCCGCAAACCGGTGATCTTCATCGACCGCCGCAAGCTCGATGATGAAACCGAGACAGGGCTCGAAGGTCTGGCGGAATTGCGGAAACCTTCCGAACTGGAGAGCTGGCTCGCTGAAAATGCGAAGGACCGAAAGTTCCACTGCGACCCGCAACTTGTCTCAGCAGCCCTCGCCGAATGCATCGCTTCGGCAGGCGGCACTGTCATCGAAGGCCAGGATCCCGTCGCCCTGCCACGTGCCACAAAGAACGAAGCCGAGCTTTCGGGCGCACGGGAAGCTCATCTGCGCGATGGCGTTGCAATGGTACGGTTCCTTGCCTGGCTCGACCGGCAGCAGGCGGGCAGTGTCGACGAAATTACAGCAGCCCGGCAACTGGAGGGTCTTCGTCGCGAAACCGCTGTCGCCATGAACAGCGAATTGAAGGAAATCTCCTTCGACACGATCTCGGGCGCCGGCGCCCACGGTGCGATCATTCACTACCGCGTAACGGAAGAGAGCAATACGTCCCTTGAAGCAAACAGCCTCTATCTGGTCGATTCCGGCGGTCAGTATGAGGACGGCACGACCGACATCACCCGGACGATTGCCATCGGAACGCCGCCCGGCGGCGCCGCGCGGGATTACACGCTGGTACTCAAGGGCCATATCGCCATCGCCATGGCGCGTTTCCCCGCAGGCACGCGCGGGGTCGATCTCGATTCCCATGCACGGTTGCCGCTTTGGCAGGCCGGCAAGGATTTCGCCCATGGCACCGGCCACGGCATCGGCGCCTATCTCAACGTACATGAGGGCCCGCAATCGATCTCCAAACGCGGCATGCAGGAACTGCTGCCCGGCATGATCCTTTCAAACGAGCCGGGCTATTACCGGGAAGGTCACTACGGCATCCGGCTCGAAAACCTCGTCATCGTCGATGAGGCCCCGGAAATCGAAGGCGGCGATAAGCCGATGCTCGGCTTCGAAACGATCACGCTATGCCCCTTTGATCGCAGACTGGTAGAAACAGGCCTGCTGTCACCGGCCGAAACCGCATGGCTCAACGCCTACCATGCCCGTGTCCGCGAAGCGCTTACGCCCCATCTCGACAAGCAGGACGCTGACTGGCTCAAAAGCGCTACGAAGAAACTCTAGAGTCCCAACTGGCGCAGCACTACCAGCAGGCCGATCCCGAGCACGATGACGGCAATCGGCGGCAGGCGCAGGCAGGCAAACCCGGCCACGACCATGGCGATCATCTCGGCAGGCCCGGCCGTCAGCGCCGGCGGCAAGACCAGCGTGGTAATGACAGCTGCCGGCACTGCTTCCAGCCCCGCCTGTAGGGGTGCCGGAATGCGCTTGAAACGGGCAAGCACCAGATAGCCACCGGCACGGGTTGCCAGCGTCACCAGCCCGAGGATCACGATCAGAATGGCCACCTCGTGCTGGCTGTAAAACGCCATCGCATCAACCATTGGCACTTCCTTCCTCAGCTGCGGCAAGCGCCTTGCCACCCCCTGAAAGCGAAAGCAGGATGGCTGTTGCCACACCGCACAGCGCGCCGATGGAAATATGCCAGGGTGCGCCGAGCGTCTTTTCCACCGCCACGGCGACCACCGCGCTGACCAGCACCACCGGCAAGAAATTGCGCCGCGCACGAAAGCCCATCAGGATCGACAGGAAATAGATCGGCAGGACGAAATCGAGGCCGACAAGAGCCGGATCTTCAATCAGCGATCCGAACAGGGCGCCAATGGCTGTCGCCACGATCCACAAAAGATAGGCGGCAATGCCAAAGGCGAAATAATACGTCAGGGTAATCAATCGCCTGCCGGAAAAATTCTCAAACCGCTTCTCGACGACGGCAAACTGCAGGTCGGTCAACAGGAAGAAGCTCGCCAGTTTGGCAAGCGGCGGAAAGTGGTTGATCTTGTTGGCAACCGCTGCCGAATAGAGGATGTGGCGGAAATTGACGGCAAATACCGCCAGCACGACCGACCAGGCGGGAACGCCCAACCGGTAGACATCGAGAAAGACAAACTGGCTGGCCCCGGCATACATCACCGCACTTGCCCACACCGTCATCGCAATGGAGTGACCTGCCGCGACGGACGCCGTGCCGTAGATCGTGCCGAATGCTGTTACCGGGAAGATCAGCGGTATCAGGTCACGCAGTCCGGCAAAGGCTTCCTCGCGCTGTGTAGTGGACGCCGCTACATCGCTGTTTGGTATATTTCTGTTCACGCCTGCCCCACCAGTTCAAACCAGCCATCCTCGTCGATGGTCTCCACACCAAGCTCGGCAGCCTTTTTCAGCTTCGAGCCTGCGCCCGGCCCGGCCACCACCAGATCGGTTTTCGACGAAACGGAACCTGATACCTTGGCCCCGAGGCGCTCGGCCATGGCCTTTGCCTCGTCCCTTGTCATCTTTTCAAGCGACCCGGTGAAGACGACCGTTTTCCCGGCAACCGGCGAATCCGATGCCGCCTGTTCGGCCGGCTGCGGGCGCACCTGATCGAGCAAGGCGTCATAGACATCCACATTGCGCGGCTCGGCGAAAAACTCCTTGAGCGCGAAAGCGACCGTACTGCCGATGCCGTCGATGGCGATCAGTTCTTCCTGCGCTTCCTCATCGCCCGCCGCGAGCTTCTTCATCGCGGCGCTGAAGGCATCGATATCGCCATAGGCACGCGCCAGATCCTTCGCCGTCTGCTCGCCCACATGGCGGATGCCAAGCCCGAAGATGAAACGGTAAAGGGCAATATCGCGCCGGGCATCAATTGACTCAAACAGGTTCTTCGCACTGGTCTCGCCCCAGCCTTCCTTGTCCTTCAGTTTCTTAAGCGACCGCGCGTCCCGATCCTTCAGGGTAAAGATATCCGCAGCGTTCATGATCATCCCCTCGGTATAAAAAGCCTCGACCTGCTTGTCGCCGAGTCCCTCGATATCGAAGGCATTGCGGCCAACGAAGTGCTTCAGCCGCTCGACCGCCTGTGCCGGACAGATAAGCCCACCGGTACAGCGTCGCACCGAGTCTTTCCGTCCGGTCTGGGCATTGATCTCGCGCACCGCATGGCTGCCGCAGGCGGGACACACCGTCGGAAACTCGAAGGGTTTGGAGTCCTTTGGTCGTTTTTCCAGATCGGTATCGAGAATTTGCGGAATGACATCGCCCGCCCGCTGGATCATCACTGTGTCGCCGGCGCACAGATCCTTGCCGTCGCGGATCGGCTGGCCGTCATTGCCGATGCCCTTGATGTAATCCTCATTGTGCAGCGTGGCATTGGTCACCACCACGCCGCCTACCGTCACTGGTTCGAGCCTTGCTACCGGCGTCAGCGCGCCGGTGCGCCCGATCTGGATTTCAATCTCCTTCAGCAGCGTCCAGGCCTTCTCGGCAGGAAACTTGTGGGCAATCGCCCAGCGCGGCGAGTTGGAGCGCATGCCGAGACGTGCCTGCAGGGCGAGATCGTCCACCTTGTAGACAACACCATCGATGTCATAGGCAAGATCGGCCCGGCTTTCCTCGATGGCGTGGTAATGCTCCAGCAGTGGTTCAAGTTCGCCAAAGCGTTGCATCAGCGGATTGGTCTTGAAGCCCCACTCGCCCAGCAGCGCCACCATCTCCATCTGGGTTGCGCGTGGCACCGCACTGATCTCGCCCCAGGCATAGGCAAAAAACCGCAGCGGGCGCTGGGCGGTGATCGCGCTGTCGAGCTGGCGCAACGATCCCGCTGCCGTGTTGCGCGGGTTGACGTAAAGCGGCTTTCCTTCTGCCTCCAGCTTGGCGTTCATCGCCTGAAACGCCTGCTTGGTCATGTAGACTTCGCCACGCACCTCAACAACCTGCGGAATGTCTTCGCCGGCGAGCACGCTGGGTATGTCGGAAATGGTCCTTGCATTGGTGGTGACATTCTCACCGACGACCCCATCGCCGCGCGTGGCGGCACTGACTAGGCGGCCATCTTCATAGCGAAGCGACAGCGACAATCCGTCGATCTTGGGTTCTGCGGTCAGCACGGGCGGCACTTCAAGCTTCAGAAAGCGGGCAACCGAGTCCCGGAAATCGGCGACATCCTCGTCGCTGAACGCATTGGCCAGCGACAACATCGGTATCGAATGGGTGATCTTCTCGAACTTGTCGAGCGCCACGAAACCGACCCGCCGCGACGGGGAATCCTCGCGCACGAGGTCGGGAAACGCCTGCTCGACCGCCAGGTTGCGGCGGCGCAGCGCGTCGTAGGCCGCGTCGCTGATCTCCGGCGCATCGCCACCGTGATAGAGCGCATCATGGCGTAGAATTTCCTTCGCCAGGCGCTCAAGCTCCAAAGCGGCACTTTCCTCGGTCAGGTCTTCGACCGGAATTTGCGAAGGTTCGGTTGTCATGCAGCCTGCGGGAAACGGATCGAGTGTCTGCCGCCATCATGCACAAGGCGCGAGGCAGTTCCAATCAGATATTTTGGTGGTTTCAGTCAGATATTTTGAATGCCCCTCAAAGGCAAGGCCATCCGTCGCTTCTGCTGCCATTGCCGCAACTTGTTGCCTTGTCAGCGCGCCTCGTAAAGCAGCCGTTGCAGACGGGAAATCTTGCTGGAGGCGGCATATTCGCGGCGGTCGAAATTGCGCTGGGCCATGGCCGTCTTGCGAATGATAGCGTCAAGCCTGACACGCGCGAAGCCACCGAAATCGGAACATCCGATGGCAACATTGCCCTTCATCCGCTTCAGTTCCTTCTCAAGCGCATTCGCACCCGCCTTGGCGATCTCGCCATGGTTTTGCTCATGCCGCTTCAGTTCAACCCAGAAATCGTCCCAGCGCTTGCGCATCTGCGGCGAAGCCCTGCCCCTGCCCTTCCACTTGGGATAGATGTAGCGGATGTTCAGATAGACATCGACGTCTTCAACGACGCATTTGCCGTTCTTGACGGCAATTTCCGGCTCGCCGAAATCCAGCTCGGTTTCCGTCGCTGCCACCGCATGGGTCAGACGGATGCGGGTCGATCCGCCACTCAGCATGCTGGCGTTGAGCGCCTTTCCGTCCTTGCCCGAGATCGGATAGTAGGTGGTCTTCACGCTCACCTTGACCTTGGCCGATACAATGCAGGTTCCGCCCAGCACCAAGCACAGGGCCGAAATAACAGCCAGACCAATCCCTTTGAAAGTCATGGGATTCTCCTCACTCTGCCACGACCACACATGCGAGCTTTCTACACTCCCTACTTTCAGTCAAGTATCGCTGGCGCTGTTAAGCCGCTGACTGATCGATCAATTGCTGGGCTGCCGCCCGGGCTTCATCGGTAATCTTGGCACCGGCCAGCATGCGCGCAATCTCCTCGCGCCGGTCGGACTGTGAAATTGCGGCAACCTGCGTTGCCGTGCGTCCTTCGCCCGCTGCTTCAAGCTGCTGCTTGGTGATGACGAAGTGGCTGCCGGCGCGGGCCGCAACCTGCGGTGCATGGGTAACGGACAGAACCTGCACCCTCTCCGCCAGCCGCCTGAGCCGCTTGCCGATTGCATCGGCAACAGCGCCGCCAATGCCGGTGTCGATCTCGTCGAAAACCAGCGTCGGCGCGGACCCCTTGTCCGCAAGCGCCACCTTCAGTGCCAGCAGAAAGCGTGAGAGTTCGCCACCGGAAGCAACCTTGATCATCGGTCCCGGCCTGGTGCCGGGATTGGTCTGCACCCAGAACTCGATCGAGTCGATTCCCGCAGCCCCTGCGGTCGCCTCGTCTGCCTCCTGGCGCACCATGAACCGTGCCGCTTCGAGCTTTAATGGCGGCAATTCGCGCATCACCTGTTCAGCCAGCGCCGAAGCCGCAGCAGAGCGCTCAGATGAAAGCCTGCCGGCAACCGAGTGATACTCTGCCTGAATCGCTTCCTGCTCGCTCTCGAGCGCCTTCAGCCGGTCCTCGCCGGACACCAGCGCCTCCAGATCGTCGGCAAGCTTGACGGCCAGCTCCGGCAGGTTTTCCACGGCAACACCGTATTTGCGTGACGCTGCACGCAGGGAAAACAGCCGCTCTTCTGCCTGTTCCAGTTCGCGCGGATCGAAATCGGCCTTGGCAAGAGCCGCCTCGATGGTCTGTTGGGCACGGTAGACAGCATCCAACCCCTGATCGAGCTGGCTGACGGCCTCTTCCAGCATGTCAGGCACTTCCCGTGCCTTGCGCTCCAACTGCTTGGCAAGCGCCGTCAGCACCGGAATGGGCGAAGCATCTCCCGACAGGGTTTCCACCGCCGCATTGAGGTCACTGGCAACCGCTTCCGCCTTCATCATCGTCTGGCGTCTGGCTGCCAGTTCTTCCTCCTCGCCGGGCTGCGGGGAAAGTAAGGTCAATTCCTCGACAGCATTGTGAAGATAATCCGATTCACGCCGTGCGTTCTCCACGGCTTCTGCGAAAGCGGTGACCTCTCGGCGCTTTTCCTGCCATTTCTTCCAGGTGGCTGCCACGCTCATCACCAGGCTTTCATGCCCGCCGAACGCATCGAGCAGGTCGCGGTGAACGGATGTCTGCAGCAGCGCGCGCTCATCATGCTGGCCATGCAGTTCGACCAGATTTCTGCCGATATCGCGCATCAGCGACACCGAAACCGGCTGATCGTTGACAAAAGCCTTGCTGCGGCCATCGGCAGACTGAATGCGCTTGAGAATCAGGAAAGCTTCCGGCGTGATGCCCTGCGCTTCCAGCAGTGCCTGCACCGGATGGCTGGCAGCAAGATCAAAGGTTGCGGTAACCTGGCCCTGGTCGCAGCCATTGCGTACCAGCCCACCATCGCCGCGCGCACCAAGCGCCAGCGACATGGCATCAAGCAGAATGGATTTTCCCGCACCGGTTTCCCCGGTCAACACGGAAAGGCCGTCGCCGAAGGTCAGGTCCAGCCGTTCAATAAGCACGATATCTCGGATCGTCAGCTGAACCAGCATGGAACTGTCAGGTTCTTCTGGCGAGATTCCGGCTGATGGCCGCCAGCCAGGATTTCGGATCTTCGCGTGGTTCGAGCCCGCCGGTGTTCAGCAGTTTGACAGAATCGGCATACCACTGGCTATCCGGGAAGTTGTGCCCCAACACCGCCGCAGCAGCCTGTGCTTCATTGGCAAGCCCAATCGAATAGTAGGCCTCGGTCAGGCGTGCCAGAGCTTCTTCCACATGACGGGTATCCTGGAATTTCTCCACCACATAGCGGAAACGGTTGATGGCAGCTTGGAATTCGCGCCGCTCCATATAATAGCGCCCCGTCACCATTTCCTTGCCGGCGATCTGGTCGCGGGCAAAGCGCATTTTCGTCTTGGCGTCCTCGACATATTCGCTCTCGGGATAGCGCTCCACCAGGCTGTTCATGGCGTTGAAGGCGCGGGCGGTCACCGTCTGGTCGCGGGTCACATCGGGTATCTGCCGGTGATAGGACATGCCGACCAGATATTGTGCATAGGCCGCATCCTTGTCGCCCGGATAGAGCGAAACATAGCGTTTCCCGAACTGTGCGGTCTCATCGTATTTCTGCCGACGATAGGCGATAAACGTCTGCATAATCAACGCTTTACGCGAGTATTCCGAATACGGATGCTGGCGGTCGAGCTGTTCAAGCTTCTTCTCGGCGCGCCCGAGGTTACCGGCATCGATGTTGGAAAGCGCCTGATTGTAGAGCTCTTCAGCGGGAACGATATCATCGACAAAATCGCTGCTGGAAACCTCGCTCGACTTGCAGCCGGCGAGCGCCAGCAGCGCGACTGCAGCGACCAGCGGCAAGGCACGTGCGAAACCGGTATCAGCCAGCGATGTCAAACGTCGTATGATCATGAACACAATTCGCCGAATCTTTAAACACTGTCCGGGGAAGTTCGGGGCTTTCCGCCCTCAAGGCTCCTCACCGGCACCCTCAGCCCGTCTACTGCCCTTCAATTACCGCAACATTTAGGCAGCGTAAACATCTCACTGCAGACGCGGTAAATGATGCAAGGAATCTGACAGGTTTTTGACCGGGAAACCGTGGCAGCGGCCTCGCAGGCCGTCAGACCAGCACCGCCGCATAGGCTGGTGCGCCAACAGCCACCAGTTCGGAATAGCCAACCCGGGCCTGATTGACCGGTACTTCGACGAATTCGAAGGCATCGCGGTCGGAAAGCAGGGTTTTCAGAACCAGGGAATTCAGCTTGTGGCCGCCGCGATAGGAGCGGTAGCAGCCAAGGATGGGAGCGCCCGAAAGCGCCAGATCACCGATGGCATCCAGCGTCTTGTGGCGGACAAACTCGTCCTTGTGGCGAAGACCCTCAGGATTGATGATGCGGTTGTCGTCGCCAATGACAACGGAATTCTCAAGCGAGGAACCCAGCGCATAACCGGCGGCCCAAAGACGCTCGACGTCTTTCATGAAGCCGAAAGTGCGTGCGCCGCAAATCTCGTTGGCAAATACATCGGCAGTCAGATCGGCGGCAAACTTCTGGCGGCCGATGACCTCGCTATCAAAGTCGATTTCGATTTCGAAGCGCGTGCCGTCATGGGGCAGGATTTCTCCCCAGGAAGCGCCCATGTCCACCCGTACCGGCTTTTTCACCCGGATAAAGCAGCGCGGAACTGACAATTGCTTGAGGCCTGCCTGGCGAATGGCTTCCACATAGGGGCGCGCGCTGCCATCCATGACCGGAATTTCGTTGCCTTCCACCTCGACAATGAGATTGTCCACGTTCAGGCCGCGCAGAGCCGCCATCAGATGTTCGATGGTTGCTATGTAAACACCGTCCATGTTGCCAAGGACGGTGCAAAG
>JAGRLQ010000110.1 GCA_020441735.1 Nitratireductor sp. | reverse complement strand
TGTTCATCGAGGTTTCGCGGCGAAGATCGCCTTCCACGGTGAAATCGGCATCGATGATTTCGCGAATACGCACTACTTCGGCATCGTTCAGCTCATTGACCCGGCGGGCAGGCTCAATGCCTGCCTTTTCAACGATCTGGGAGGCGCCATGGGCACCAATCCCGTGAATGTACTGAAGGGCGATGACGACGCGCTTGGCAGTCGGCAGGTTTACACCGGCTATACGAGCCATTGTTCACTCCATGTGTTCGAGCAGGAAAGCCCTGCCCCGATTGCAATATCCGCGTCCGGTGGAGGCCGGCCCTTGCGGATGTGAAAATGTCTTGAAAGGTGTTTTCAAAACAAAAGACCGGTTCCGGCCAAATTCCGGTTCCGATCTGTATCTTTTCAGATTGTGGCCCCGATTTAGTGTCGGGACCTGATATTGTCAAGCGCATTGTCAGGCATTGCGAGGGCAATTGGCACGAAAACTGCGTATTTTCTGACAACTGTCGCTTTGCCGACTTCAACCGCGGTTTCAGGCCTCAAGAACGGCCTGGATCGCCTTGGTCACATCGCCGATATCGGCCATGCCGTCTACCGTGCTGAGCATGCGGTAGGCATGGTAATAGCCGATCAGCGGCGCTGTATCCTTGTAATAGGCAAACAGCCGCGTTTTCAGCGTTTCCGGATTGTCGTCCTTGCGGCGCTTGAACTCGGTCGAGCCACAGCGGTCGCAGACGCCTTCCTTGGCGGGCTGTTTGAACTTGTCGTGGTAGCCCTCGCCGCACTTGGCACAGGTGAAGCGGCCGGTGATGCGTTCCACCAGCACCTCTTCGTCCACCGCCAGGCGGATCACGGCGTTCAGCGTCAGCCCCTTGCGGTCGAGCATCTCGTCCAGCAGATGGGCCTGCACCAGGGTGCGCGGGAAGCCATCCAGCAAGAAGCCGTTGCGGCAATCCTCACGGCCGATGCGGTCGGAGATCATGCGGGCGATCAGATCGTCGGAGACGAGCTGGCCCGCTTCCAGCACCTGGCGGACCTCCTGGCCGAGATCGCTGTCCTGCTGCGCCAGCTCGCGCAGCATGTCGCCGGTGGAAAGCTGGACGATGCCGTAGTCCCGTTCGATCAGCCGAGCCTGGGTGCCCTTGCCCGCACCGGGCGGGCCCAAGAGAATCAGGATCATCCACGTCTCCCCCGCAATTTCGCCTTCCGGATGAGCCCCTCGTACTGATGGGCCATCAGGTGCGAATGAATCTGGGCCACCGTGTCCATGGTGACGGTCACCACGATAAGCAGGCTGGTGCCTCCCAGAGCGAACGGGACGGCAGGAAACTGTGCGATCAGCATTTCCGGCAGCAGGCAGACCAGCGCCAGATAGATGCTGCCGACCACAGTCAGGCGGGTCAGCACGTAGTCGATGTAGTCGGCGGTGTTCTTGCCCGGCCGGATGCCGGGGATGAAGCCTCCGTAGCGCTTCAGATTGTCCGCTGTGTCCACGGGATTGAACACGATCGCGGTATAGAAGAAACAGAAGAAGATGATCATGGCGGCATAGACCACCATGAATAGCGGCTGGCCGTGGCTCAGGCTGCCGATGATCCACTGCAGCCAGCCGGAGTCGGTGCTGCCGGAGAAGCTCACCAGCGTGGTCGGCAGCAGCAGCAGCGAGGAGGCGAAGATCGGCGGGATCACGCCGGCCGTGTTGAGCTTCAGCGGCAGGTGGGAGCTTTCCCCGCCCACCATGCGGTTGCCCATCTGGCGCTTGGGGTACTGCACCAGCAGGCGGCGCTGGGCGCGCTCCATGTAGACGATGCAGGTGATCACGGCGACCACCATGATCAGCAGGCCGACGATCACGAAGCCCGACACCGAGCCCGTGCGCCCCAGGTCCAGCACCTCGGCCAAAGCGCTGGGCAGCCTTGCGACGATGCCGGCGAAGATGATCAGCGAGATGCCGTTGCCGACACCGCGCGAGGTGATCTGCTCGCCCA
>JAGRLQ010000109.1:2620-13727 GCA_020441735.1 Nitratireductor sp. | reverse complement strand
CTGCTGCTCACCTTCTTCTTCCGTCAGATGCCGGCACTGATCGAGCGCGGCCATATCTTCATCGCCCAGCCGCCGCTCTACAAGGTTACCCGCGGCAAGTCCTCCCGGTACCTGAAGGACGAGCGTGCGCTGGAAGAATATCTCATCGAGGGCGGCCTCGAAGAGGCACGGCTGGAACTTGCTAGTGGCGAAGTGCGCACGAGCGAGGATTTGCGCGCCGTCATCGCCACCGCACTTGGGTTTCGCGCATCCCTTGGCGCCATCCATTCCCGCTACAATCGTGATGTGGTGGAGCAGGCGGCAATTGCCGGCATTCTCAATCCGGAACTGATCAGCGATCCCCAGCGCGCCCAGCAGGCCGGTGATTATGTCGCCAAACGGCTTGATGTCATCGCCGAGGAAACCGAGCGCGGCTGGGTGGCAAACCTGATGCCCGATGGCGGGCTTTCCTTCGAGCGAACTGTGCGCGGTGTGAAGGAAGTTGCCCAGATCGACATGGCGCTGATCGGCTCTGCCGATGCCATCCGCCTCGATGAACTCGCAGCCAGCCTGCAGGAAGTCTACGCAACGCCGCCGGTTTTCTACCGCAAGGAAGAAAGCCAGACGATCTCCGGCCCGCGCGCCCTGCTGGAGATGGTGTTCGACGCCGGCCGCAAGGGCATTTCGCTGCAGCGCTACAAGGGGCTGGGTGAGATGAACCCGGACCAACTCTGGGAGACGACGCTTGATCCCAACGAACGCACCCTGCTGCAGGTCAAGGTCAACGACGCCACCGATGCCGATGAACTGTTCTCCCGTCTGATGGGCGACGAGGTTGAGCCGCGCCGCGAGTTCATTCAGGACAACGCGCTTTCCGTGGCGAACCTGGATATCTGACGCCATAATGCCTGCCGCTTGACATCGGCTGTAGTGCCACCTATCTGCGCTCCGGGTTTCGGACACCCGCCGTCCGCAGGGCTGGCCACGCTGGCTCACGGTGAAGTTCCGTTGAATTCTGTTTCTGGCAACCTGCCGTCCTACATGTGGCAGGCTGCAACGCGGACACCAGCCGGGGGCATCGCTCCTCAAACCGCATGTCTGGCAGCGCCTCTCCACATGATTGCGGAGGGCGGCAATGCATGGGTGCTCAGATGACACATTCGATACAAAACCTAAAGGATCAGGCACGGCGGCTGCGCGATGCGATGGCGCAGTCCGGTGAAACCATCAGCCATTCGCAATCCCTCGAACTCGTCGCCCGCCAGCACGGCTTCCGTGACTGGAACACCGCACATGCGGCCAGTGGCAACCGGCCGGAGGGACCGCCGGTCCAGGTCGGCCAGATCGTCGAGGGAAGCTATCTCGGCCAGCCGTTTACCGCTGAGGTCATCGGGGTCAACGCGCAGGCAGCCCATGGCCGCTACCGTGTTGAACTCGATCTCGCCGAGCCGGTGGACGTGGTGACGTTCGACAGTTTTTCCAACTTCCGCCGCCGCGTTCAGGCGACGATCAACCGGAACGGTTCAACGACGGAAAAGACATCGAACGGCAAGCCGCAGCTTGCGCTCGATCTTCGCTGAGCCGGGCTGATACCGGTGCAAAGAGGTGAGGGCGGTCATCCGCCCTCACGCCTCACACTTGAGGTGTGATCGCCTCCAGCAGTTCCTGCCCGCTCATCTGTGGTGATTTGCCGGCGGCAAAGGCTTCCTTGACCAGTTGCGTGATCTTCGCATTGGCAGGTGTCGCGATCTTCAGCGCGTCGCCCTCTTCCGCGATGCGTCCGTTGAGATAGTCGATCTCCGGCTCCCGGCCCCGCTGCAGATCCTCCCACATGGAGGACCGTGCATTGTCGTCCATCTTCATCATGCTGCCAGCCACCAGCTTGAACACCGGGTCGGGCAGGTTGAGGATGGAGGGAATGTATTTCGGGCTGACCTTGCCGATCTTCGCCGGTTCGATGTTTTTCGCCCGCATCACGGCAAGCGCCTCCTCGACACAGCTTGCCAGAACCCTGCGATAGTTTCGCCGCTCGAGCTGCCGTTTCAGCGGCAGGTCAGAAAGCACGTTGATGGCGTTGTTGAGGTTGAGGCAGAGCTTGCCCCACAGCACGGCCTGCATGTCCGAGGCGATGGTGGCCGGGATGTGGCTTTGCTTCAACAGTCGCGCCAGCTGGTGGGAGGCGGGATGCTTGCCCAGCACGAGGCCGGCATCGGTTGCCCGGTGAAAGCGGCCCTCACCCATCCACAGCGCATTGAAGGCCACCATGGCGGCAACCACTGGATAGCCCTTCAGCACTTCGCGCAGAATGGGGGTGTTGCCGACGCCGTTCTGCAGGCTGTAGATCACCGTGTCCTTGTCGGCATGCCGGGCGATTTCCTCCGCCGCGCTGCGTGTATCGGTGCATTTGACGGTCAGCAGAATGACATCGCAACCGGCCACGGCATCGGGCGTCAGCGAATAGGAGACCTGATCGGCAGGAACGGTCTCATGGCGTCCGTCGAGGTCGGAAACGGTGAGCCCGTGCTTGGCGATTTCCGCGCCGATCTGCTCGCGGCCGATCAGAACAACATCATTGCCCCTCGCCAGCAGCGAGCCGCCGATCAGGCAGCCGATCGATCCTGCCCCGAATACCGCTATGCGCATGCCACCTCTTCTCTGCTGCTCGCAGACTTGTTATCGACCGTCGCTTCCACCCGAGTGGCAAGTGTTGCACAATTCCGGCATGCCACAAACCGGATTCAGCCAATGACCCTGCGCATCCACACTCCGCTTGCGGCATTGATGGCCCTATTCCTTGCAGCAACGGTTTCTGCTTACGCCGAGGAAGAGTCAGTGGAAGAAGTTCGCGCCGATGCAGATCGTATCCACGAGCTTCTGGCGGGTGCGAAAGCCGTTGGCGACGGTTTCGAGCAGACCTTCGGCGATCCGCGTGGCCATGAATCCGCACCCACAAGTTATTGGCAGGGAAATCAGGGCAGTTTCGGGCGCTGGAAGGTGGTGAACGGCCAGTATTGCTCGCAATGGCCGCCCAATGACTCCTGGTCCTGTTACGATGTCTTTTGGTCTGCCCAGGAGGGTGCAACATGGATCATATGGGTGGCGTCCGGTGGCGAACGCTATGTGGCGCAGTTGAAACCATAGGGCTTGCGGCCCGTGGCGATTAATCGCCATACGGTTGGTTCGGCAGCAATATACACCGAAAAGTAGAAACATGTTGGCTTGATTTACCGTGGGTTAACCACTGGTGGCCTACTGTGACAGGCACGAATTATTTCCGATATCTGACACAAGCGGCAAACCATGATGACCCAGCCGGCCCTGCAATTCGAGACCAGAAACCTCGCAGAGAGGGAACCGTCGGCCGAGAAGCCGGCATCTGCTTTCGATGGGTCGGAAAAGCGGGAATTCAGGCGCGATCCCGCCCATGATCTGAGCGAGATCATCCTTGATGGCCGCAAGTTCGGCATTGCCTGCCTCATCCACGATATCTCGCAGGGCGGTGCCCGCCTTGAAGTCTCCTGCGGGGAGCTTCCCAAGCGCTTTGTGCTTGCCAACTACACCCGCCGCACCAAGACGCTGTGCCGCCTGGTCTGGCGCAAGGGCCAGCTTATCGGCGTCAATTTCCTCACCAAGCCGCGCGCTTTTTCCATCGACGAGCGCCTGTAACGCCGTTCATTGTAGTACCGTTTATTGCGATCATCGCTTCCGGCAGGTTGTGCCGCCATGGCGCAATTGGCGCAGCTTTGGCGCGTTTGGATACTGGCCTTTGCGCCACGCCAACCTAACCTGAACGCCCGATAGGAGTTCCCGCCCGCAGGCGGGGGCAAGGCCGTACAGCGGCCCAAAAGGGTGAAGGTTAGGGAGGTTCGGTGATGGGCACATCGCAAAATACAACCGGTTACGCGATAGAGAACCGCAAGATCGATCCGTCACGCAAGCCGGCCACCCGGCCGGATGGCTCTCCGCTGGACAATGACCGGGTGGAAATCGGCCCTACGGCACTGGCTTTCGAGGAATGGACGGAAGCAGGCCTTGAGCCACCCAACCTGGCGGCGATGCGCCAATTCCGTCTGGACCGTCTCGTGGCGGAAATCAACAAGCGCGACTATGCCGGCGTGCTGATGATGGATCCGCTCAACATTCGCTATGCGACCGACTCGACCAACATGCAGCTTTGGAACGCCCACAACCCGTTCCGCGCCTGCCTGCTTCTGGCGGACGGATACATGGTGTTGTGGGATTACAAGAATTCACCCTTCCTTTCCGACTTCAATCCGCTGGTGCGCGAGGTGCGCTCCGGGGCGTCGATGTTTTATTTCGGTACCGGCGACAAGACCGGTGCTGCCGCCGCCGAATTTACCGGAGAGATACAGTCCCTGATGCGCGAGCATGCGGGCGAGAACCGGCGGCTTGCCGTCGACAAGATCATGGTCGCCGGTCTCAAGGCGCTTGAGGCGCGCGGCATCGAGGTGATGGAAGGCGAGGAGGTCACCGAGAAGGCGCGGGTGATCAAGGGCGAAGAGGAAATCAAGGCGATGCGCTGCTCGGCCCATGCCTGCGAACAGGCTGTCAGGGCGATGGAGGAGGCAGCCGCCCCTGGCATGACGGAAGATGATGTCTGGGCGGTTCTTCATGCCGAAAACATCAAGCGCGGCGGGGAGTGGATCGAGACCCGGCTCCTGGCCTCCGGCCCGCGCACCTATCCGTGGTTTCAGGAATGCGGCCCGCGGGTCATTCAGAACAATGAAATTCTCGCTTTCGATACCGACCTGATCGGCACCTATGGCCTGTGCGTCGACATCTCAAGAACCTGGTTTCTGGGCGATGGCGAGCCGACCGATCTGATGAAAAAATACTATCAGATCGGCCACCGGCACATCATGGAAAACATGGCGCTGCTGAAGCCGGGCGTGCGGTTTGACGATCTTGTCTTCAAGGGAAACCAGCTTCCCGACTATCTGGTTGAAGGTCAGTATGGCTGCCGCATGCACGGCGTCGGGCTCTGCGACGAGTGGCCGTTGATCGCCTATCCGCAGAACCATGTTCCGGGCGCCTTCGACTATGAGGTCGAGGCAGGAATGATGTTCTGCGTCGAAGCCCTGATCGGTTCGGCGGATGCCGGCTTCTCGATCAAGCTGGAAGATCAGGTGCTCGTCACCGAAGACGGTTTCGAAAATCTGACCAGCTATCCCTACGATCCCAAATTCATGAGCTAGGCGGTACCGGCCAGCCAGGAGCATTCATCCTGTGTTCAGTTACGGGTCGTATTTTCGCCCTTCTTGGATGGCAGTTTCGCCGCCCAACGGATGCCTTGTGCATCCGGTTGCACGTTGAGCATGGCGCTGGACCATGCAGGGAAACCAATCAACATAACCAATCAATTCCGGGGCTGTTTCATGAAAAAAGCTGTCATTCTGGCGAGCGCCATTGCGCTTACTGCCTGCCAAACCGCAACCGATCCGCTGACGGGTCAGCCGCAACGCAACAACACCGCCGGCGGTGCGGCGCTTGGTGCCGTTGCAGGTGCCGTTACCGGCCTGCTGATCGCCAAGGACAAGAAGGGTGATGACCAGCGCAAGGCAGCCCTGATCGGCGCCGGCATCGGCGCGCTTGTCGGCGGCGGCATCGGCAACTACATGGACCGCCAGGAGCAGGAACTGCGCCAGCAGCTGCTCAATTCCGGTGTCAGTGTCACCCGCGTCGGCGACCAGATCATCCTCAACCTGCCGGGCAATGTGACCTTTGCTTCCGACAGCGCGGACCTCAATCCGAACTTCATCGGCGTGCTCGATTCCGTTGCCATCGTGCTCAACAAGTATCAGCAGACCCTGCTCGATATCGATGGCCACACCGACAATACCGGTAGCGTTGATTACAACCAGCAGCTTTCCGAGCGCCGTGCCGTTTCGGTGGGAACCTACATCTCCCAGCGTGGCATCGACCCGCGCCGCCTGCTGGTCGTTGGTTTCGGCGAAACCCGCCCGATTGCCGACAACTCGACCGATTTCGGCCGCCAGCAGAACCGCCGTGTCGAAATCCGCATTTCGCCGCTCAGCTAAGCGAAATAGCCCGGAGCCGTCCCCGCTCGCGCCCGTCAGGGCCGGTAGCCGGGCCGATAACCGGGAACGTGGTTCGTGCGTGAAAGATCGCCGCCGGCCCAGGCAAGGACCTTTGCGTCCATGACGTGAAACCAGGCTGGCGGCATCACCGCCAGCACATAGCATCCCGGATAGCCGCTCGGCAGGCGCGGCAGGTCGTCAAAATTGCGCAGGGTCTGATAGGGCCGCAGCGGATTGGCATGGTGATCCGAATGGCGCTGCAGGTGGAACAGCATCAGGTTCGAAACGATGTGGTTGGTGTTCCATGAATGGCGCGGCTCGCAGGGCATGTAGCGTCCGTCGGGCCGCTTTTCCCTCAGCAGCCCGTAGTGTTCCACATAATTGGCGAAGGTCAGTTGCAGCCAGCCGACAAGGTGGTGAATGGCCAGCAGCGGCAGAACCAGCAGCCCCAGCCATGCCGTCAGCACAACCGCGATGGCAAGGGTGATTGCACCCGACTGCAGGATGTCGTTGCGCCAGTGCCAGAACGGTAGTCCCTTGCGTGCCAGCCGCTCGCGCTCGAGCGCAATCGCCCGCCGCGCCGCGCCTGGAATTTCCCTCAGCGCAAAGCGGTAGACGCTTTCACCCAGCCGGGCCGAAGCCGGATCCTCGGGTGTCGCGACCATCACATGGTGGCCGCGATTGTGCTCGATGGGAAAATGGCCGTACCCCGTCAGCGCCAGAATGGCTTTCGCGCCCCACTGGTCCAGCCGGTTGGGCTTGTGGCCCAGTTCATGGCCGACGGTAATGCCGGCACCCGAGGCGACGCCTGCGCTCCATGCCAGTGCCAGCATGCCCCACCAGGGCGTAGACGCCTGCATGGCGGCATACATCGAGGTGAGAAAACTGCCATAGAAGACCGGGATCGATAAAAACAGCAGCGCCCGGTAATAATTGTCGGAGGCGAGCGCCTCGATCACCGCATCGGGCGGGTTGTCGTTGTCCTCACCGAAAACGGCATCAAGCAGGGGAACGGCAACATAATAGAAGACCAGCGGCGCCAATGCCCAGAGCGGGTTGCCGCTTTCAAGCATAAAATACACGGCGGCCATGGGAACCGCCGGCGACAATACCGACAATATCCAGAGCCAGCGCTTGGTGTCCCTGTATTCGACGGTTTCACCGCTTTCGGTTCTGGCAACGAAGATCATGCGCAAAGCGTATCATTGCGCCCGATAGCTGCCAAGCTGTAGCGTCGGTGGGAAGGTTTCGCGGGTAGCGCCTCAGCGCTGAACCAGCTGAAAGTCCTCAGCGCGCTCAAGGCCTGCAATCGTGCTGGCGGGGAGGGCGACAGCCACTTCCGATTCTGTCAGCTCGGTTTTTCCGGCGTCGATATAGACCGCGTAATTTTGATCGCTCAGGCTGACCAGCAATTCTTCAACATCGCCATTGGCATCAAGATAGGCGTCTTCAACAAAGCCGATCAGCTCGCCTTCAGCGGAATGAACCGGCATGCCGAGCCAGGCATCGTTGAGTTCGTGCTCTTCCTCGAAGTCCTCGAACTGTTCGAAGCGGTTGTCGAGGGCCTTGGCTTCAGGGGCGTAAGCAAGGGCGATCGGCTTGTTGAAAAGCGCATACTCGCCGGCCTGTGCCGTGCCCGATGCCGCGAAAACACCGCTGAGGGATGCTGCGATAACAATGGCTGCTGCAAGTTTGTTTTTCATCGGTCCTAAAGGCCTTTGCCTTCTCCTGTTGTCTCTCCTGAAACGTTCCTGCAGGGCAGAAAGTTCCCTTTCGATAAGACAAACATGCCGGTTTTGCCGCCGGAACGATGTGCGATTCCGCACAAGGGAAGGAAAATGCAATTAAACCAACAGGATAAAACGCCCAAGAAGGCGCTAGGGCAGCTTACCGGTAGTGGCGATGTCCGCTTCCGGGCACACGCCATAGGCACCGGCGGGGACTGGTTGACCTGCCAGCCTCTGCTCGAAGTCTTCGGCCAGATCGGCGATGGTGATTTCGCCGAAACGCGCCATCAGCAGGGCTTCCGCCTCGCCCAGCGCTGCATCCATGCGCGCATCCACCGCCTGTTCAACAAGGCAGTCGGGATGGTCGGCATGAGGCCCGATGGAAAACAGCGGCGGCTCCCCGATCGCCCGATAGACATCCAGCAGCGTGATGGCATCGAGGCCGCAGGCCAGTTCCCAGCCACCGCCATGACCTTTTTCAGAGGTTACATAACCCTTGTCCCTGAATCCCGACATCATGCGGCGCACGACAACCGGGTTCGTACCCAGCATTTTCGAGATTTGCGCCGAAGTGGCGCGTTTGACGTGCCGGTCCATGTGGATCAGCACATGCAGCATGCGGGACATACGACTGTCACGGGGCATTGTTTTGTCCTTTCCGGTGCATGCTTCTCTTATCAGGCGGCCCCTCATGTAACAATAAAAGTTTTTTGAGTTGACGGCGCTCAGTGCATCACGTAACTCCAAAAGATGCGTAACTGGAGTATCGTTTCATGGATTTCGAAATCACGATCATTGGCGGAAGCTTCGCCGGTCAGTCGGCCGCCCTGCAACTGGGCCGCGCCCGGCGGCGGGTGCTACTCATTGATGGTGGCAAACCCCGCAACCGCTTTGCGCGCACTTCGCACGGTTTTCTCGGCCAGGACGGCCAGCCGCCTTCAGCGATCATGGCAACCGCTGCGAGTCAGCTCGCCAGATACAAGACCGTTGAGCAGCGTAACGGGCTAGCGATGGATGCGGTTGCGGCAGAACAGCGCTTTCGTATCTCGCTGGACGACGGCACTGAGGTGACAACCGGCCGCATCATCCTCGCAACCGGTGTCCGGGACCATTTGCCGGAACTGCCGGGTCTTGAAGAACGCTGGGGCGTCAGCGTTCTCCACTGTCCCTATTGTCATGGTTACGAACTGGACCAGCGCCCGGTTGGCGTGCTCGCTTCAAGCGAGATGGCGATGCACCATGCCCTGCTCTTGCCGGACTGGGGTCCGGCGACGCTGTTCATGCAAAACGCCTTCTTGCCCACGCCAGAGCAGAAAGCAGCACTTGCAGCGCGCGGCACAGCTGTTGAACCTGTGCCGGTCGTCGAACTTCTGGGCAAGAGTCCGGCGCTTGAGGCTGTCCGCCTCGCAGATGGCAGAACGGTTGAGATTGCCGGTCTGTTTGTCGCTCCAAAAACGGAGCCGGCAAGCGATCTGGCCGGGCGGCTCGGCTGTGCGTTCGAGGAAGGTCTCACCGGGCCTTTCGTGACGGTCGACAGGATGCAGCAGACTTCCGTACCCAGTGTCTTCGCGGCGGGCGATTTGGCAAGCGCGATGGCCAACGCAACACTTGCCGCTGCCGCCGGAGTCATGGCGGCGGGTGGGGCGCACTATTCGCTGATTCACGGTATCGGGCAGTAGCCCACTGGGTGAAGCGAACTGGTGTGAAATTGCGGGAATGGCGGAGAGACAGGGATTCGAACCCTGGAGACGGTTACCCGCCTACACGCGTTCCAGGCGTGCGCCTTCGACCACTCGGCCACCTCTCCGTCGTGTTTGATGACCCGGTTTTCTCCGGGGGTCTAAGAAAAGCGCACGCCTTTCCTTACCTGAATCGGCTCGGCAAGCCGGGCCGAGGGCGCCTTCGACCACTCGATGACCTTTCTGTCGCGCGGGCGGTCCGTACGCTTGCGTGACATGTAGCACATGCCGTGCAACCGGCGGCACTTATACAAATATACGAAGCGGGTTCAAGCACGGAGTTTGACTGCCCGCACCGGTTTTCGCTGGCTGACGGAAACCGGCAAATGTAATGAAGTTGACGTAAGGTCTTCTCAAGCGCATTGAACAACGCGGCCAGCCACCCTATTTTCCGGCGGGAGAAAGAAACATCATGCTCAAATCGCTGTTTCGCATTCTGGCTCTTTTTGCCCTGGCGCTGGCGCTGGTGACGGCAGTCCTCGACATTACACGGTCGATTGCCGATTCCGCCGTCGTCATGACCCCGCTCGGCGTTGACTGGTTCAACCTCTCGCCCTCTACGCTCAATCTTGCGCAGGCGACGATTCAGCGATATGTCCACCCCTATATCTGGGATCCGGTGATCCAGACCATTTTGCTTGCCCCCAGCTGGGTCGTGTTCGCCATTCTGTGGCTGCTCTTCTCCCTTGCCGGTCGGCAGCGCAAATTACGGCTGCAGGACCGCTATGGCGACTGATTAGGCCGTTGGCCATTTCGGGGGGCGGAAGCCCGAGGGAAAACCGCCATGTTCCTGATCAACATGCTCACCAAGAAGATGAAACTGCCCACGGCGGGAGAAGCACTTCCCGGCCGCCGCGAGCCTTTGCTCACCGCAGAAACCCATTTCGTCAATGGAAACCCGATCAAGGGTCCTTTCCCGGAGCATCTGGAAAAGGCGCTGTTCGGCATGGGCTGTTTCTGGGGCGCGGAGCGTCTTTTCTGGCAGACGCCCGGCGTATGGGTAACAGCGGCAGGCTACGCCGGCGGCTTTACCCCCAATCCGACCTATCAGGAAACCTGTACCGGCATGACAGGCCACACCGAAGTGGTGCTGGTGGTCTTCGATCCCGCAAAGATTTCTTATGAGAAACTGCTGACCCTGTTCTGGGAAAGCCATGACCCGACACAGGGCATGCGCCAGGGCAATGACAACGGCACCCAGTACCGCTCGGCCATCTACACGTTTTCGCCCGAGCAGAAGTCAGCGGCGCTCGCAAGCCGCAAGCGCTATCAGAAGGCGCTCGATGCGGCTGGAAAACAGGCGGAGATCACAACGGAAATCCAAAAAGCGTCGAAATTCTACCATGCCGAGGAATATCACCAGCAATATCTGGCCAAGAACCCGTCCGGCTACTGCGGCATTGGCGGCACCGGCGTGAGCTGCCCCGGCAAGCCCAAAGCCTGATTTTCACCAGCTGATTTTCAATTGACGGGTGTGTGATATTCAGCGCGCGCGGCGCACCCGTACGACCACATCGACGGATGCGATTTCCATGCCTTCCGGCGCCGCCGGCAGGTTGGCGATCGAAACGCCCTCATGGGGCATGTCCACCACTTCCTCGGT
>JAGRLQ010000109.1:1928-2588 GCA_020441735.1 Nitratireductor sp. | reverse complement strand
TATTGGTGTCGAAATAGGTTTTCGAGGAATCGATCGAAATGGCCTTCAGCAGGCCTGCCCGGGTAAACTGGTGCAGCGTGTTGTAGATCGTGGCAAGCGACACCGGCACGCCGGCATGGCTGGCTTCGTCGAACAGGATCTCCGCCGAAATGTGCCGGTCACCTTTTCCGAACAGCAGATCGGCCAGCGCCATGCGCTGACGCGTCGGGCGAAGCCCTGCATCCCGCAGCACCTTGCAGGTGCTGCCGCAGCCCGAACATGCCTGTTCGGCATGGCAAAACCCGCCGCTGCCCGGCGCTGCTTCGCTGCGTTTCATGTCTGGTTCCCTGTTTGCCATTGCGGCCAGACCATCCATATATCCGAGGTTTCCGTCATCCGGTTTGCCGGAACAAACGGTTTTTTCCGCGTTCATATATAATTCCAGGTGCGGTTTATCGCAATAGATGCCGCCCTGCGGCCAATTGCCGGGGCACTCAAAATCCCGGCATCGCCACCACTGCCGTCAGGCAATCTGCATTATCTTGCAAAATTCACGGCGCAAACCGGCAGGGGAAAACTCGCCAAACTTCCTTTGGTTTTTGAAAATTCGCTGTGTTAAGACGGCGCGGTTAGGGAGGAAACGCATGAAGGGCTCTAAATGACTGAAAAGCAATCGAGTTA
>JAGRLQ010000109.1:0-1853 GCA_020441735.1 Nitratireductor sp. | reverse complement strand
CCCGCCCCGCCGATGCTGATGTTCGACCGCATCACGGAAGTCTCGGAAACCGGCGGCGCCCATGACAAGGGCTTTATCCGCGCCGAACTCGATGTGAAACCGGATCTCTGGTTCTTTCCCTGCCACTTCATCGGCAATGAAATCATGCCGGGCTGTCTGGGGCTCGATGCGCTCTGGCAGCTTACCGGTTTTTATCTTGGCTGGCTCGGCCTGCCGGGGTATGGCATGGCGCTTTCGACCGGCGAGGTGAAATTCAAGGGAATGGTCACACCGAAGACAAAGCTGGTGGAATATGGCGTCGATTTCAAACGGGTGATGAGCGGCCGCCTGAACCTCGGCATTGCCGACGGCTGGCTCAAGGCAGATGGCGAGCAGATCTACACCGCCTCCGACCTCAAGGTCGGCCTGTCGAAGGAAAAGGCTTCCTGAACCGGCTTGCCGGCGATTTGAAAGCGGGCCGCCGGCCCGGCAGCAGAAAACCGAACAGAACGGGGTAAGACTTATGAGACGTGTGGTTGTCACCGGAATGGGGATCGTCTCCTCGATCGGCAACAATACCCAGGAAGTGCTTGCTTCCCTGCGGGAGGCAAAGTCGGGCATTTCCCTGGCCGAGGACTTCGTCAAATACAATTTCCGCTGCCAGGTTCAGGGCGACCCCAAGCTCGACCCGTTTGAGGTTCTCGACCGCCGCACCGCCCGCTTCATGGGAAAGGGCACGGCCTGGAACTACATTGCCATGGAACAGGCAATCCGAGATTCGGGCCTTGAGGAAGGCGATGTCGTCAACCCGATGACCGGCATCATCATGGGGTCGGGCGGCCCGTCGACCCGCACGCTCGTGGAAGCAGCCGCCATCACCCAGGAAAAAGGGCCGAAACGCATCGGACCGACTGCCGTTCCCAAATGCATGAGCTCGACGGCATCCGCCGTTCTGGCAACCCAGTTTCAGATCAAGGGCGTCAACTATTCGATTTCATCGGCCTGCGCGACTTCGAACCACTGCATCGGCAACGCCTACGAGACCATCCAGATGGGCAAGCAGGACATCGTCTTCGCCGGCGGCTCGGAGGACCTCGACTGGACCATGGCCAACCTGTTCGATGCCATGGGTGCCATGTCGTCGAAATACAATGAAACCCCGGCAACGGCTTCGCGGGCCTTCGATGCCAGCCGCGACGGCTTCGTCATCGCCGGCGGTGCCGGTGTGCTGGTGCTCGAGGAACTGGAGCATGCCAAGGCGCGCGGGGCGAAAATCCTCGGAGAAATCGTTGGCTATGGCGCCACTTCCGACGGCTACGACATGGTCGCCCCGTCGGGCGAGGGCGGTGTGCGCTGCATGCAGATGGCGCTCAAGACCGTCAACGATCCCATCGACTACATCAATCCCCATGCGACTTCGACCCCGGTGGGGGACACCAAGGAGATCGAGGGCATTCGCCAGTTGTTCGGCGACAAGTGTCCGCCGATCTCGGCGACAAAGTCGCTGACCGGCCACTCGCTCGGCGCTACCGGGGTTCAGGAGGCGATCTACTCGCTGCTGATGATGAACAACGGCTTCATCTGCGAAAGCGCCCATATCGATGAAATCGATCCGGAATTTGCCGATATCAACATCGTTCGCGAGCGCATCGACAATGTGGAGGTCAACACGGTCATTTCCAACTCCTTTGGCTTCGGCGGCACTAACGCCACGCTGGCTTTCCAGCGCTATAACGGGTGAGGTCGGCCATGGACGGATTGATGAAGGGCAAGCGCGGCCTGATCATGGGCGTTGCCAATGATCATTCGATCGCCTGGGGCATTGCGAAGAAACTGGCCGATCACGGTGCCGAACTGGCCTTCACCTATCAGGG
>JAGRLQ010000108.1:6365-6602 GCA_020441735.1 Nitratireductor sp. | reverse complement strand
ACTGCATGCCTTCAACGACTTCCAGTTCGGTTTCAGCAGTCTTGGCTTCCTCGACGGTGATGACGCCTTCATTGCCGACTTTCTGCATGGCGCTGGCGATCATCTCGCCGATTTCCTTTTCGCCATTGGCAGAAATCGTGCCGACCTGGGCAACTTCTTCCGAAGTCTTGATCTTCTTGGCTTTCTTGACGACGTCCGCAACGACTTCGGACACGGCCATGTCGACGCCGCGCTTCA
>JAGRLQ010000108.1:0-6189 GCA_020441735.1 Nitratireductor sp. | reverse complement strand
GTCTTCCAGCTCGATTTCCTTGGCAACCGTAACACCGTCCTTGGTGATGCGCGGTGCGCCGAAGGATTTGTCGATAACGACGTTGCGGCCTTTCGGGCCGAGCGTCACTTTCACGGCATCGGCGAGAATGTCCACGCCTTTGAGCATGCGCTCACGGGCGGTCTGGCCGAATTTGACTTCTTTTGCAGCCATTTAACTAGCTCCTGAATGGTTGGGGCGGCGCTTCTGGCCAGCCCGGATTGGAAAAGGAAGGGCCGGCGTTAGCCGATCACGCCCATGATGTCGGATTCCTTCATGATCAGCACGTCTTCGCCGCCGACCTTCACCTCGGTGCCGGACCATTTTCCGAACAGCACCCGGTCGCCGACCTTGACGTCGAGCGGGACAAGTTTGCCGCTTTCGTCACGGGCACCGGAGCCAACAGCAACGATTTCGCCTTCGGAAGGCTTTTCCTGCGCCGTGTCGGGAAGGATAATGCCGCCTGCGGTTTTCTCCTCGGATTCAACGCGGCGCACGACCACGCGGTCATGGAGCGGACGGAATTTTGTTTTAGCCATCGTTATTTTCCCAATTTTCTGAACGATTTACCTGTTTCACTTGGGGCCCGGATGGGCCGAAAGCAGGGCTTCAAAAACTTTAGCACTCCCTGATAGAGAGTGCTAACAGCGGGGAGATAGGGGGCGGAGGGCCGCTTGTCAATGGAACCGCAGGTTCGGGATGAAGATTTTGCCGCGGCGGGCTCGGCTCAGGCGGTGTGATCGCTCGTGCTGCCGGTAGCTTCATCCGCCCTGGCGTAGAGACGGATATTCCGCGGCGCGGAGATCAGGTCACCCATGCCAAGCGGCACATCGAGGTCCAGCAGTCCGGCCGCCTGATGGCGTTGCGTGATGCTGGTGGCAACCAGCCTGCAGCCGGCCCTTGCTGCAGCAGGCACGATTTCGTCGCCTGCCCGCCGGTTTGAGCCGGGCAGATAGGCAAGCAGGGCATCGGCAGGAGCGAGCAGGTGACTGAACTGCCGGCCGGCGAGCTGGCGCAGGGTCTGCTTGGTTCCGCTGACCCCGGCAAGGGCAAAGGAAATCCCCTGTTCGGCTAGGGCAAAGAACATCGTCAGCCGCTCACCGGACCTGCCGAGCACGGCATCCATGGCGATCACCGCGATCAACCGCCCGGCCAGTTTGGCATCGCCTTTGAGCTTCCGGGACAGTGTTTGCCAGTGATCGCTGTCATCATATTCCGGGCAGTGAAAGCGGTAGAATATGCCGGCAGATTCTGAATCTTCATCCAGCATTCGGCACACCCGGGCCAGTTCGAACACCGCGAAACGGTCGATCTCCGCCTTCTGCCGGGTGTCGAGAAAATCCGTCAGTTCACGTGTCGCGAGCTCTTCGCCGTTGACTTCGAGGCAGACGACCGCATCGACATAGGCAATCTTCCGCGTCAGCAGATCGATGACAGGCTGCAGCTTGATGCGCAGCATGCCGCCCTCGAGCGCATCGAAAATTTCCCGCTGTCTCTGCTGATGGTTCTTCTGGCCGGCTTTCCTGTCTTCCTTGCCGGTGACCAGGCGTACGACGTTCTCGTTTTCGAAGTCGACGGCCCAGTCCCGGTTAGTGTCACGGCTGTTCTGATGGGTGTTTTCCCGGCTGTCTCCGGCTGCTTCCAGCAGGTTGCCACTGGCGGCCCCTGTCTTCTGACCGGTATTCGCCGAAAGGATGGCTAACTGGCCAAGCACGGTATCTTCCAGCTCATCAAGCCGCTCGTCGAGCCGGTCGAACTGCTGCCGGTCAGGATGGTCGCGCTCAATCTGGTCGAGGCGGCGCACGATATCCTTGTCATAGGAAGAGAAGGCCGTCAGCCGCTTGCGGGTCAGGTGGCCGGATATCGACTGGCCGGCATAGATCGCAAGAACCATGAGGACGCAGAATGCCGCCGCAGCGGCCATCGCCGTATCCATCACCGACAGGGAGAACATCGCCCTTGCTGTTGTAGCGGCAAGGGCGGCGATCAGGGCTATCGCAAGGGGCAGAACGAACTTGCCGAGCAAACGCATGACTGGGCTGTACCGACATTCGGGTTTCAGACGCGGTGCAAAATCCGCCGCACCGCTGCGAGGCTTACCGACAGTAAACACCATGGAGCCGGCTTCCGAAAGCCCATCCCGCTCCGATGGTAAGCAAACATGCTTAAATGCCCGCACTGCCGGGGCCAATGACTTTGACTTGCAACTCCTGCCGCACTCTGGTCATAAGGGCGCATCGCTCCAGAGCGGCAATCGCCGGAAGTTGGAAGGAAGCGGAATGAACACGGTTGCCCCGGCAACGAACACGCCTGAAGTCCCCCGGGTCGCGGGTCTTTCCCGGATCGCCGGGGACTATGACCTGCTTTTGTGTGACGTGTGGGGCGTGCTGCACAACGGGCTGGCCGCAAAACCGCCCGCAATTGCCGCACTTTCCGCCTTCCGCGAAGCTGGCGGCACGGTGGTCATGATCACCAACGCACCCCGCCAGCGCAAATCGGTCTTTGCGCAACTGGCGAAGCTCGGCGTTGCCGATGGAACATACGATACGGTCGTGACCTCCGGTGACGTGACCCGCAACCTGATCGCGGAAGGTCCGGCCAAAATCCTTCACATCGGCACGGAAAAGGATCTCAACCTGTTCGAGGGCATTGAAGTTGAACTGGTCGGCGAAGAGGATGCGGAAGTCATCGTCTGCTCCGGCCCCTGGGACGAGCAGACCGAGACGCCGGAAGACTACACCGAACTGCTCACGCGGATGCAAAAGCGCGATCTCAGCATGATCTGCGCCAATCCCGATATCGTCGTGGAACTCGGCGACAGGCTGATCTATTGCGCCGGTGCTCTTGCCCGCGAATATGAGCGGCTGGGCGGCAGGACGCAGATCGCCGGCAAGCCCCACCGCCCGATCTATGATCTCGCCATTTCAGAAGCCGAACACATCGCCGCAAAGGCTTTCGACAAGCGGCGGATTCTGGCAATCGGCGACGGCATGCCGACCGATATTGCCGGCGCTGCCAATTACGGCCTTGATGTTCTCTACATCAGTGGCGGCATTCATGCCCAGGATTACGGCACGCCGGACGAACCCGATCATGATCGCCTTGGCCGGTTCCTGGCAGAACATGATGCGCAGCCGGTAGGCTACATGCCCCGGCTGGAATGGTAGGCTTGCGTGTTGGTCGCCATGGAAGGGTCCCTGACGAACTGGCATGACTCCGCCGCTGGCTTGCCACCTGCCCTGCAGGGCGGCGTGGTGGCGATCGGCAATTTTGATGGCGTGCATCTCGGCCACCGGGCAGTCCTGAAGCAGACTCTGGAAATCGCCCACGCCAGGTCGGTTCCGGCGCTGGCGCTCACATTCGAACCCCATCCCAGAACCTTTTTCCGTCCGCAGGAACCGGTTTTCCGGCTGACCGGCGCAAGGCGCAAGGCGCAACTGCTGCTTGATGCGGGGATGGATGGCGTTGTCAGCTTGTCATTCAATTCGGAATTTGCCGAACTGACCGCACAAGCCTTCCTGACAACGCATCTTAAAGAAGGTTTGAAAGCCTCCCACGTCGTCGCCGGCCATGATTTCCACTTCGGCAGGAACCGCGAGGGAACGCCGGACCTGCTGCTCGGGAAGGGCGCTGAACACGGCTTCGGTGTAACGCTGATCGAACCCTTCAGCGATCCTCTGCAGCCGGGAGAGATCGTTTCTTCCTCGCGGATCAGGCAGGCCCTTGCAGATGGCGACATTGCCGCCGCCAACCGCCTGCTGGACCGGCCGTATGGTGTTTCGGGTATCGTCGTCGAAGGGGCAAAACTGGGCCGCACGCTCGGCTACCCCACGGCCAATCTGAAACTGCCGGAGGAAACCGGGTTGCGCCACGGCATCTACGCGGTTCGCCTTTGCCGCGCCGATGGCAGCCTGCATGACGGCGTTGCGAGTTTTGGTCGCAGACCAACCTTCGACAATGGCGCGCCGCTGCTGGAAACCTTCGTTTTCGATTTTTCCGGCGATCTCTACGGCGAGGAAATCACCATTCTCTTTCATGGCTGGATCAGGCCGGAAGAGAAATTCGAAAGCGCCGAAGCGCTAATCGAGCAAATGGACAGGGATAGCGAGGCCGCCCGTGCCATTCTGGCTGCCATTGCGAATGCTGCAGTCACCGGGGCCGGATGACGGCGCTGAACGCAAGACGCCGGCGCATTCTGCTGACCGGCGGCACTTCGGGCATCGGCCTCGAACTCATCCGCCGCTGGGGTGACCGCCACGAGATCGTAACGACAGGACGCTCGCTTTCCAGTGACCTCGCGGATATTCTCGAAAACCGTCCAAGCATCACCCATGCCGTTGCCGATCAGGCAAAGCCGATGGAAGCAGCAGACCGGATAGCTGAAGCGCTTGCAGCCCGTGACTGGGAGACGCTCGACCATGCCGTCCTCAACGCAGGAACGGGTTTTGCCGGCGATCCTGCCAGCGAGGATACAGCCCGCCTGCTCGAAACCCTCGACACCAACCTGACTTCCACTATGCTGGTCGCCCAACGGCTTTTCCCGCTGCTCGAAAAGGGCCGGGGCACCCTGACGCTGATCGGTTCGACCGCCCATCGCGGCGCACCGGGCTTTGCAAGCTATGCCGCCTCCAAGGCGGGGCTCAACGGGTTTGCACGCTCCCTGCGCGAGGAGTGGCGCGGCAGGATCATCGTGCAGGTTCTCCATCCCGGCCCGACGCGCACCATGATGCACCAGAAGGCCGGGCTCGATACGGGCAGGGCAGGGACGTTCTTCACGCCGCCTGCGGCCATGGCCGCCATGATCGATCACGCCATCGCCCGCCGGGTTGCCGGTCGCAGGCTCTCCTTCCTGCGTTACTGGTCGGGCGAAAGCCTGCTGGCGCGGGGGCTGTGAGATGGCGGTGAAGCGGGCGCTGATCACCGGAGCTTCCATGGGCCTTGGAGCGGCGTTTGCGGCAATTCTCGCTGGTGATGGCTGGGAACTGGTGACCGTGGATCGGCAGCCCCACGATAATGACGATGCGCACAGTTCGGCGGCGGCACGCTTCCAATGCGAACTTTCAGATCCTGCAGAAGTCACAAGACTGCTGGAAGGACTTGAGCAGGGCGAGGGCTTCGACCTCGTCATTCTCAATGCCGGCGCCAATGCGACTGGCCGGTTCGAGGCAATCGATCCTGACGTGATCCCGCGCCTCGTTCATCTCAATGCCTTTGCGCCGATGGCGCTTGCCGCAGGTTTTGCCAATGCGGGGAAGCTCAAGGCCGGCTCGCACCTGTTGTTCATCTCGTCCCTGTCGCATTTCACCGGCTATCCCGGTGCATCGGCCTATGCTGGCACCAAGGATGCGATTGCCATTTATGCGAAGAGCATCCGCAAGCCATTCGCGGCAAAAGGCATTTCCGTCAGTTGCGCCTTTCCCGGACCACTGCGCACCACCCATGCCGAGCGTCATGCGCCGACGGGCGCACAGGCGGAAAAGCGCATGCTGCCGGAAGAAGCAGCAGAGAAAATTGTGGCGGCAACCCTTGCCGGGAAGAAAACCATCATTCCGGGGCTAGGGCCGAAGCTGTTTTCCATTGCGGGAAGGGCATTTCCCCGAATAACCAGCCGCGTCATGCGCCACCTGATCTATGACCGGCTCGACCGGGAGGTCTGGTGACGGCTTTCATGGGGCAATTCCACCGGCAGTTTACCCTTTATTCGCCGGTTTCATGCTGCTATGGAAGCGCCATGAAAAAGCGCCTTATCACCGCCTTTGCGATACGAATCGCCATTCGAATTACTGGCCCGGTCCCGGCCTGAGCCATCCTGGCCAGCCGGGTCCCGGGAAGCGTTGCTCATCGGGTTGTTTCGGCGGATGCCGTGCAATCTTTTCCCTACAAGTTCGAGTAAACCGCAAGGTTTTCGCCGCCGGCAATCAGGCGGACATCCTATTGACCGAGAATCATGACTGAAGAAAACAAAACCGACCGCGACTGGTCCGAAACCCTCTATCTTCCGAAAACCGAATTTCCCATGCGTGCCGGCCTTCCCCAGAAGGAGCCGGAAATCGTTGCCCGCTGGCAGGAGATGGACCTCTACCGCCTGCTGCGCGAGGACGCGAAGGACCGTCCGCTCTACGTTCTCCATGACGGCCCGCCTTACGCCAACGGCAACATCCATATCGGCCA
>JAGRLQ010000107.1 GCA_020441735.1 Nitratireductor sp. | reverse complement strand
CGGACAGAGGGCGGTACGCTCTGGCAGAGAATCCTGAAGGCAAAGCGTCACTGAGCGAATTGGTCCGTGCTTGCCTGAGAATTGAGACGGGCAGGTAGGTCATGCGCGGGCAGGTCGGGATCGCCGGCAATACGGGCGTTGTTGCGGTATTGTGCGCCACGGGCGCGGCGATCAGTTTTTCCCTCAACGATGTGGGTGTGAAGTTTCTTTCCGGCGATTATGCGCTGCATCAGATCGTGCTCGGGCGCTCGATTGTCGGCATCATCTTTACCTTCTTTGTCTTCGTGCCGTTCGCAGGCGGGCTTTCCACCCTGAAGACGAGACGCCCGCTGCTGCATCTGGCGCGCGGAGTCGCGGTCGTCTGCGCCAATCTGATCTTCTTTGCCGGTCTTGCCACGCTGCCGCTTGCCGATGCTGTCGCCGTGTTCTTCGTCTCGCCGCTGATCATTACCGGCCTGTCGGTGATCATGCTGGGCGAGAAGGTCGGTCCCAGGCGCTGGGCAGCGGTATTTGTCGGGCTTGCCGGCGTCGTCGTCGTCATGCGGCCCGGCACCTCCGCCTTCACACTGCCAGCAGTGTTTCCGCTTCTGGCAGCGCTGTTTTATGCCCTGCTGCACATGGCAACGCGGCGGCTGGGCAGCACCGATTCTGCCGCAGCCATGGCGTTCTACGTGCAGATGACCTTTGTGATCGTCAGCATCCTGACCGGGCTTTCGATCGGTGACGGCAAGTTTTCGGGCAGCGGCGATCCAACTCTCGAGTTCCTGACGCGGCCATGGGTATTGCCGCAGCCAAACGATTTGCTGCTGATTCTCGGCATCGGGCTTGCCAGTGCCATGGGCGGGTTTCTGATCGGCATGGCCTACAAGCTGGCGGAGGCGGCCACCGTGGCGCCGTTCGAATATGTCGCCATGCCGTGTTCGATCTTTCTCGGCGTGCTGGTGTTCGGGGAATGGCCGGACGCGATTGCGTGGCTGGGGATCATCATGATCATCGGATCAGGCATTTTCGTCATCTTCCGTGAGCACCAGACCGGCCAGGAAATTGCCGCAGAACGGCCAATGCCCCGAAACCGGTAGGCGCCCTAAGCCATGGCGCCGGTCAGCCTTTATGTTGCCCGGTTTTGTGATATGCTACGAAAGTATGAACCAGCACCATGATCTCAACTGGTATCTGCTGCGCTTTGCCTATCATGCGGTCAATGTAGCGCTCTACTTCCTGCTGATGCTCAGCGGCATTCTGGCGGGTTATTTCGCCTGGCTCCATTTCGGCCAGCCGGGATTGATCGGCGTCGTTCTGCTGGCTGCCTATCTCAGGCTGCATCACGACATTCAGGCGATCCGGCGTGGCGAGGTGGACCTGCCGCCGGAATATCAAAAGCGCCGGGAAGAAGATGGCCTACAGGACGGACCGCACAACCCGTTCGGCAAGTCAGGCCGGTAGGGCGACCGCCCGGCCGTCACCGGCAACAAGGGCAGGGACCGTTTCCCTGATGTATCCAACAAAATCCGCCAGATGGCGCTGAGCGGCAACCGGGCTGCGCCACTGCCATTCGAACTCGAACATGGCGGGACTGCCATCCTTCAGGACAAGGGGAATTGCCCGGTGATTGCCGGCTGACAGTTTTGCTGCCGGCAGGATGCCGGCACCAATCCCCAGTTCAGCCCATTCCTCGATGACCTGATAGGTGAGTGCCTGTCCGGGATAGGCATCAAAACGGGCACCCTGCCTTTCGAACAGGTCTTCCAGGGTGCCGTTGAGACCGCATCCGCCGCCGGTCAGAATTACCGGAGCCTGTGGAAGTTTTCCAAGTGGGAGCGGTCCTGACCCTGCCTGAGCAGGTGTGTCCGCGCTCGGAATGTATTTCAGGCGGTCGCGATAAAAAGGGAAGCTGTGGCGCACCGCAACGCCTTGCTGGCGGGGGACGACAACAACATCGATCGTTCCAGCATCGAGGCGCTGATTGAGATCATCGAGAAGGCACTCCTTGAAGAAGACCTTCACCGTTGGATGCTTGCGGAAAAACGGTTCGAGAACACGGTTGAGCAGCGTAATGTCGACGAGCGGAGAAAACCCGATCCTCAGCAGCTTGTGGGCCGGCTTGCGAAACGCCAGGGCAGCCGCCTGCAATTCCTGCTGAGCACTGGTGACACTGGTCAGATAGGGCATCAGGAAGGCGCCGAAGGGGGTCAGTTCGACGCTGCGCGTGGTGCGTTTGAACAGCTTTCCGCCAAGCTCCTCCTCGAGCTGCGTCAGCGCGTTGGACAGTGTTGGCTGCGTGGCGTTGCACTCTTTCGCCGCCTTGCTGAACGAGCGGTTCCTCGCAATGGCTTCGGCAAACTGGAGATGTCTGAGCTTCATCATATATATTCTCTTTTTGAATGTATTATATTTATAGATATAATTTCAGAATGTAAATGATCTGGCCTAGCTGTCCTGCGGGCGCGGGTGCCGCGCCCTTCAGACTAACAGCAAAGGATATTCGACATGGTCAGAAGAAAGGTTCTGAAATTCGCACTGGTTGCCGCAGTGGCTTTGCCTGCAGCGGGGGTTACGGAACTGCCCGCGATTGCCGGCGGTCAGCCGGCGCTGGACGATGGTGCGATCATCGCGATCTATAATCAGGTGAACAGTTTCGACATTGAAACGGCGCTGCTTGGCCAGGTGATGGGCCATTCGCCGGATGTACGGGCACTCGGCAAGATGGTGTCATCCGATCATACCGGCGTGCGCAAGGCGGCCCATGAACTGGCCGAGAAAATCGGTGCCGAACTGACGCTGCCGCCGGCCAGAATGGAGGCTGCAAAAGCCCATTATGCAGCAGTGGCCGCACTGCGGGAGTTGTCCGGTGCCGATTTCGATGCAGCCTATCTCAAGCACGAGATCGCGTTTCACGAGGCTGCCATCGAGGCGGTCAAAACCGTTCTGGTTCCCGCCGCATCCCATGGCGAACTCAAGGCGCACTTCGAGGCCGTGCTGCCGCATTTTCAGCGCCATCTCGACGAAACCCGGCGGGTTGCCGGCGAACTCGGCGTTGAATGAGGTCTGATTGCCTTGCGTCGCGCAAGCATTTCCCGTGGCAGTATCCGGCGGCCTGCTGAAACCGCTCAGCCGGCCGCTGCCACTGCTTCGAGATCTCCGGTGGCGGCGGGATCGCTGAAACCGGTTTGTTCCAGCCAGAGTTTGCGCAGCGCGTTGCCCTGACCGGTGAAATACTCTTCCAGCGGCTCGCAGGCCCAGATGCGGTCGGTGCGGAAGTGGCGGAAGCCGCCGCGCAATTCACACCAGGCTGCCAGCATGACGCATTCCAGGTGATAGACCACGCCGACGGGCCGCACCTTGCGCACCGTCTCGCGATCCTGCGGGTCGCGATAAGTCAGTTCGAGCTTGCGTTCGGCGGTGATCGCCTCACGCAGCATGGCCTTCGACACGCAGCCCTTTGCCGGGTCGTCGAGGGCAGCGCCCCACGGCGCGACCTGCAGCCAGTCGGCTTCATCATGCAGACCGTCGATCTTGTGGCAGATGCGCTCGGCAGCGCGCTGCAGGGCCGTATCGCCGGTGCGTGCCAGCATGGATAACCCGACGCGCAATGCCACAACCTCCTCGGCGTCGAAATTGAGCGGCGGCAGGTCATAGCCGCTGCGCATCATGTAGCCGACGCCCGACTCGCCTTCGATGGGCGTGCGCATGGCCTGAAGCGTGGCGATGTCGCGGTAGATGGTCCGTACCGCCACCTCCAGTTCGGTGGCCAACTGCTCGGCGGTCACCGGCTTCTGGGCGGCGCGCAATATCTGGATAATCTCAAACAGGCGGCTGGTCTTGCGCATGTTTTCTGCTCCGTTCGGGGTCGTGCGGCGGGTTTTGCTCCTGACAGTTTAACATACCCCCCTGACAACGGGGTGTCAGGGGCCTTGCGCTATCTCCGTCGTTGAAAGGAGATCGCCATGAACTATTACAACGACGCGGTCATGATGGCCTATCAGCTGGGTATCTGGGAGCGAGTGCCTGAAAACGGGAGTCAGCATGCGAAACGGCTCGACAGCGGTCCGTTCCGCCTGCGTGCGGCGCCCAAAGCGACCCGCAGGAGCAGGCGCACGGCGTAGCCGGTCTTAGAGGCTGTCGAGCATTTCCCGGACCGCGGCTTCGGCAGCCAGCACGGCCGTCTCGTCGCGCCCGCGAATGACGATCTGGGTCGAATAAGACTTGCCGTCAAAGCGTGGATAGGAACCGATGGCGGTGTCAGGATGTGCCTTCTGGATTTCTCCAAGTGCGACGCCGTAGTCGCCTTCGCCAAACGAGCAATCGACCGACTTCGAGAGCAGGGGGTCGCCGCCTTCGAGCGTAGGGCCGACCTGGTCCAGCATGGCCTGAAAGATTGACGGCACACCGGCCATGACATGAACGTTGCCGATCGTAAAACCGGGGGCGACGGAGACCGGATTGTCGATCAGTCCGGCGCCATCAGGAATGCGGGCCATGCGTTTGCGGGCATCGGTGAATTCCAGCCCGCGCGTGGCACAATGGGCGGCCAGCAGTTCCATGGCGCGCGGATCGTGATCGATTGTTACGCCAAAGGCCTTCGCAATGGCGTCTGCAGTGATGTCGTCATGGGTCGGGCCGATGCCGCCGGAGGTGAATACATAAGTATAACGTTCGCGCAGGGCGTTGAGCGATTCCACAATCGCTGCCTCGTCATCGGCAACGATGCGCACTTCCTTCAGATCAATGCCCTTCAGCGTCAGGAAATCAGCCAGATAACCGATATTCTTGTCCTTGGTGCGGCCGGACAGGAGTTCATCGCCAATGGCAAGCATGGCAGCGGTGACGGTTTTCGGCATGGTGTGTCTGCTTTGTTCGGGCATTGAGATAGGATGGTGCGGGCACCGGGACTCGAACCCGGACAGCCTAGGGCCGAGGGATTTTAAGTCCCTTGCGTCTACCAGTTCCGCCATGCCCGCAACTGGATTTCCACTACGCAGGTGCAGGCGGCTTGTAAAGCAGCGGGAATGCCGGGCACCACTCAACGCGCCCGGATATATGCCCGGTCAACTCGCGTAGTTCGAGCCTTCCTCGTCTAGGATGGCCTTCAGTTCCGTAAGGTGACGGTCGGCCTGGCCGGGATAATCCTCGATCTCGCTGGCCGTCTTTTCGGCAATCTCGTCGGAAAGGACACGCAGTTTCTGCCCGGTCTGTAGCGCCCGGATATAGGTCTCGGCCGCCCGCTCGAAATAATACATCCGGTTGAAGGTCTCCGCGACGGTCTCACCGATGACCATGATGCCGTGATTTCCCATCACCATGACCTTTTTAGACGGATCGGCGAAAAGGGTGGCGCAGCGTTCGCCTTCCTCCTCGAAGGCGAGGCCGCCATAGGAATCGTCCACCACCACACGGTTGAAGAAGATCGCCGTGTTCTGGTCGATCGGCGGCAGGGTTGAATCGGCAAGGCTCGCCAGCACGGTGGCGAAGATCGAATGGACGTGCATGGCGCAGCGCGCATGGGGGCAGTGGCGGTGGATGGCGCCATGCAGACCCCAGGCAGTCGGGTCGGGCGCATCCGGCCCTTCCAGGGTTGCCGGGTCGTTGGCGTCCAGCAACAGCAGGTCGGAGGCGCGGATGCGCGAGAAATGCACCTGGTTGGGGTTCATCAGGAACTGGGTGCCGTCGTCATTGACCGACAGGGAAAAATGGTTGGCGACGGCTTCATGCAGTTTGAGACGTGCTGTCCAGCGGAAGCTTGCCGCCAGATCGACGCGTTCCTGCCAGTACTGCATGTTGTGATTGGCAGGTGTTTCGACCACGTTGTGCTGGATTGCCATGACCGGTTCCTCCTGTTGCCATATGCGGTTGCTCTGCAAAGCCTACAGCAAAGAGGGGTAAAACCCCAGACATCAGATGCGACGCGGCCTGCCGCAGTCACCGGCTGTTAGCTCAGCCGGGTTGCGTCTTGCTGCGGCGCGTTCTTTTGGCTGGCGCCTGCTTGCCACCAGTCTGCTTGCCACCAGTCTGCTTGCTTGCAGCCGGTTTGGGGGTCGAGCGTTTGGCAGACCTGTTGGGGCCTTCCGTCTCGGCGGTCTCAGCCAGTGCCTTGGCGAGTTCCGAGCCGTTGGGGTTACCGCCTTCAATGCGCAGGTTGAGGTTTCGCTGCGGGAAGGGGATTTCGATGCCTGCTTCCTCGAACCGCTCGAGAATGGCGAAACGCACCTCAGACTCGACGGTTACGAGGTTGTTGATGTCATAGAGGAACATGCGCAGGCGGAAATCGAGCGAGAAATCCCCGAAGCCGACAAACCAGACACTGGGTTCCGGTTTCTTGGCGACCATGGCGTGTTCGTGGGCGATCTCGTAGAGGATCTTTTCCGCCAGCCGGACATCGGAGCCGTAGGCGATGCCGATGGGAACATCGACGCGGCCTGACTTCGACTTGAAGGTCCAGTTGCCGACCTGGGAGTTGATGAGTTCGGAATTCGGCACGATGATCGACTGGCGCTGGAAGGTCTCGATCTCCGTTGCCCTGACGCTGATGCGTCTGACCGTGCCCTCGGCTGCGCCGACGACGATCCAGTCGCCGACCTTGATCGGCCGCTCGACCAGCAGGATCAGGCCGGAGACGAAGTTGTTGACGATGTTCTGAAGGCCGAAACCGATGCCGAGCGAGAGCGCGCCGGCGACGATCGCGAGGCTTGAGAGGTCGAAGCCCGCGGAGGTGACGGCGAGCAGGGCGGCGATGGCAAAGCCGGTATAGCCGATACCGGCCGAAATCGAATCGCGCACGCCGGGATCGATCTTCGAGCGGGTGAAGACACTGCGCGACAGCCAGCGCTGGAAGAAGCGCGTCGCCAGCAGGATGAGGGCGAAGATCGACAGCCCGATCAGAATACCCGACAGTGAAATGCGGATGTTGCCGATATCAATGCCGGTAAACAGCCTCGTGCCGAAGGCCGTCAGTTCCTCGTAGCGGGTGCCCCATTGCATGAGGATCGCCGGAATGCCGATCAGCAGGATCAGCAGCATGAGGCCGATGCCGGCCACCAGGCTTAGTTGTTCGATGCGGAAATCCTCGACGCCGCGCTGGTGTATCAGCCGGCCGAAGCGCGTTTTGGCGAGAACCCCCTCGCGGGAGAGTTCGCGGGCAGCCTGGATGCCGATCAGCATGGCGGCGATGATGGCGCCGGAAACCACGAGTTGCTGTGCGGTGAAGCGGGCAAAGCCGATATAGCCGAGCAGGGCGGATATGACGATGACCGCAGCCGACAGAAACAGCAGGAAACGGATCAGCCTGAAGATGCGTTTGCCGCGGAAGAGCGGCGCGAAAATCGACTTGATGAGGGAAGGCGGCTCGGTTTCAGCCGCCGGCTTCTGCTCTGCATCCTCCTCCTCCTCGATCTTTCTGGCCGGGCGAATGGCCAGACCCATCGCCGCCAGGGTGGCGCCGATGGTCAGCGAAGCGAGAAGTCCCTGAAGGGCGGTAAGCGTGACGGGACCTGAAAGTGCAGCATTGAATTCGGTAAAGACCGAGTCAAAGGCATGGATGGTGAACAGGATCAGCGTCAGTACGAACATGCGGCGTGCCGACGTGTCGGTCAGGGCCACCAGCCGCCAGGATGCGTCGCGCGGCGCATAGATCGCCCGGCACAGGTTGAAGGCGAAGACGAGGCCTGCAATGGCAACGACCAGCGCCAGCACGATCCGGGCGATGTTGCCCGGCAGGACACCGAAATAGCGAAACAGCGCATAGGCGGCGGCGAGAAATACCGCGGTTGCAAGGCTCGGCAGCACGGTCGCCCAGAAGGCAGTGAAAACCCGCGTGAAGTAGTCAGGATGGGACGCGCGGTGCAGCAGATAGCTGCCGAAAAGCCGGTTGAAGCTGAGCGACAGGAACAGGGCGAAGGCCAGCGAAATGAAAGCGGAGCCGATGGCCTGCCAGATCTTTTCGCTGGTGACGAAGGCAAACCAGTTGGCAAACTGGCTTCTTGCCGACGCTGCCAGGCTCTGAATACCGTCGAAGGCCTCGCCGATGGTTGCACTGGTAATGCTGGTGTGTTTCGAGATTGCCTCGGTAAAGGCTTCCTGGCGGGTCTGAGTGATTTTGGCGACGGAATCCTGGGCGGCGTGTATCAGGTTTTCCAAATTGGTCTTGAGAACCGCCAGTTCCGCCTTTTCCTTGTTGAGCTGGGCGCGGGTTTCAATGACCGTCGACGGTTCGACCACGGTGTCGTCTTCCGGCGGCGGCCCGATTTCCGTCAGCCGGTCGGCAATCGTCTTGGATTGTTCGTCGATGCGGCGGATCAGTTCATTGGCGTCGCTGATCAGGTTTTGATACTTCACCCGCGCGCCGACCAGCGATTCATCGTCCTTGCCGGCAGCCGAGGAGAGACGGTCGAGGATTCTCGCCGTGGCGGCAATTTCCTGGGAAGTCTGATTGATGGCGCTGGTGGCGTTAGCCTGTGCTGCGGCGGGCCCGGCAGCGCTCAGGGCCGCCGGGAGGACCAGAATGGCAACAAGCAGCAGCAGCCTGAAAAACACAGGAAGAGAACGGGGGCTGGGCAAGCAAAAACGCATGAGGACGCGGGTCAATCACTGGCGCAGTCTGAAGACTGCATGAATCATTCAAGGCACGGCTTTCCATACAGGATTGCCGCGCCTTTGTCGCGCCTTGTGCCTGACAGCCTTACTGGCTGGCTGCAGAGATCATGTTGGATGCTTTGGCAAGATCGGATTCGGCACCAGCCAGATCGCCGGAATCGCATTTTCCGGCTGCCTGCACCAGCACGGCGTCGATCTCGTCGAGCGCGGAGTTGGCAACATTGGCCTTCAGAAGCGTGCGGGTGGTTTCGTTGACCGCGCTGTGGCACTCGGCCGCGTCGGAAAAGGCATAGGCGGGCAGGGCAGATACCATCAGGGCAGCGGCAAAAATGCCGCCAGCAAGGGTTTTTGAGGTGTTCTTCGGGAAAATCATTGAAACTGTCCCTTTCACTCGTTGGGGCCGGGGTTTGATAGCAGGCCCTTTCTTCGTTGGCGTGTATATAGCGCCCGCTTGCTGAATGGAAGCTGAATGGGGTGTTCAAGTCCCGGTTGATTGCGGATCGTGTGTGGCAGCTTGCTTCGCAGCCTTGCAGGGCGTAAGGGCGTAGGCTTTGTTTGTCCCGTTTCCCAGTCCTCCCGGAATTCTCCATCATGGCCGGTATCGTCGTTCTGCTGTTTTCCTATGTGCTGAGCCAGTTCTACCGCTCGTTCCTGGCGGTGCTGGCGCCGAAACTCAGTGTTGATCTTGAAGCGAGTGCAACCGCGCTCTCCAATGCGGCGGCGGCCTGGTTCATCGTTTTTGCGCTGATGCAGTTTCCCATCGGTGCCTGGCTTGACAAGGCGGGACCACGGCGTACGGCGGGCTTTCTGTTTCTTGCCGGGTCCGGTGGCGGCATTACGCTGTTTGCCCTCGCCCAGTCGCCTGTGATGCTGATCATCGCCATGGGGCTGATCGGCATGGGCTGCGCGCCGGTGCTGATGGCGACCTTCTATTTCTTCGCCCGGACCTATTCCGAGGCGAGTTTCGCAACGCTGGCGGCCGTCTTCGTCGGTCTCGGCACGCTCGGCAATGTGGCCGGCACGGAGCCGCTGGCAGCCGCCGTCGAGGCGTTCGGCTGGCGCCAGGTGGCGTTCGGGCTTGCCGCCTTCACGCTTGCCGTCGGCGTCGGCATTCTGGTCTTCGTCAAGGATCCGCCAAAGGCTGAAAGCGATCAAGGCGACGCGACGCTTTTCGGTGGTCTTGCAGACCTCTTCAGGATCCGCGAGTTGTGGTTCATCTTTCCCATGGTTGCCATGGGTTATGGTGTGGCGGCGAGCATTCGCGGACTTTGGGCCGGGCCGTTTCTCAACGACATGTACGGATTGTCGACCGGCGAGATCGGCCGGGTGACGCTCTACATGGCGCTGGCACTGGTTGCGGGCTCCTTTGCCTATGGCCCGCTCGACCGGCTGCTCAAAACCCGCAAATGGGTGGTTCTGATCGGCAATCTGCTGGTGCTGGCAGCCGTTTCCTTCATGATCGTTGCCGACATGCCGCCGGTCTGGCTGGTGACGGTGATGTTCGTGGCAATCGGCTTTTTCGGCGCCGGCTATGCCACCCAGATGGCCCATGGCAAGGCCTTCGTGCCGGCCCATCTGACCGGACGCGGGGTGACGCTGCTCAACTTCTTTTCGATCGGTGGTGTTGGCGTTGCGCAGGCTGTCAGTGGCTATGTGGTGGACCTTGCCACTGAGGCAGGCGGCAAGGCGGCGGGCTACGAATCGTTGTTCATCTTCTATGGCGTTATGCTGGTCGTGGCGCTGGGGATCTACGCTTTCTCAAAAGACGCGAAGCCGCAGCAATCGTGATCCGGCAAACTTGCGGGTACCGTTGACGGCCCTGCAACGATGTTGCGACGGGCAAAATTTGGGCGTCGCTGTTTGTAAAATATGCGTTTCACACATCCATGTGCCTAATTGTAAGCAGGCATGAAAATTCTTCGTGAAGGGGCCAGAAAGCTGCTTGCCCGTTGTCCGGCACGAGTCTATAAGCCCGGCAACGCAGGAGGAATTGATGGGCAAGATTGATCGCTCTTCCAAGCCTTACAAGCCTTCCCCCAAAGAGCCGTTCATGAATGAGCGGCAAAAGGAATACTTCCGCCAGAAGCTCAACGACTGGAAACAGGACATCCTGCGTGAATCGAAAGAGACACTCGATCACCTGCAGGATGAGTCCGGCAAGCTCGCCGACATGGCTGACCGCGCTTCGTCGGAAACCGACCGCTCGATCGAACTGCGTGCCCGCGACCGCCAGCGCAAGTTGATTTCCAAAATCGATTCTGCACTGCGCCGCATCGATGACGGTTCCTACGGCTATTGCGAGGAAACCGGCGAGCCGATCAGCCTGAAACGGCTGGAGGCGCGGCCCATCGCAACGCTTTCCATCGAGGCGCAGGAGCGCCACGAACGGCGCGAGAAAGTCTACCGCGACGACTGAGGGGACTATTCCCCGTCCTTCGAGCTGTCCTGCGGTTCAGCCGTAAAATCGGCTTCTTCCTTCATTTCTGCTGAAATCTGGCGCATGGCGTTGGCCAGCACTTGCGGCGGCTGGGCGCCGGGAACGCCGTATTTGCCTGCAAAGACGAAGAAGGGAACACCGGTGACGCCCATTTGCTGGGCCTGGGCGATTTCGGCGGTTACCGATTCCCGGTCGTCATCGCGCGACAGCAGATCGCGCACGATCGCCGCATCCATGCCGGCTTCACCGGCTGCTGCCGTCAGCACGTCATGGTCGGCAATGTTGGCGCCTTCGGTGAAGTAGAGTTCGAACAGGCGGCGCACGAGGCGGTCCTGGGTCTCGGGCGAAATGCCGCCGGCCCAGCGGATCAGCCGGTGGGCGTCGAGCGTGTTGGGGGAAACGGCGATGCGCTCAAACTGAAAGTCGATACCGCTTGCCTTGCCCGCTTCCTCGACGCGTTGATAGATTTCGCGGGCTCGCTCGCCGCCGCCGAATTTCTCTTCCAGATATTGCTTCCGGTCCTTGCCTTCAGGCGGCAGGGTCGGATCGAGCTGATAGGGCCGCCAGCGAATTTCGACCGGTACTTCGGGGGCAAGTTTCATCGCCGCCTCAAGATTCTTCTGTCCGATGAAGCACCACGGGCACATGACATCGGAAACGATGTCGATGGTCAGGCCGGGTTTATCGTTGGCAGTACCGTTAGTGGGGGTATCGGGGGAGGGCATCCGAATTCTACCTTGGTTGTGTTGCCACTCATTATGGGGACGCCCAGAGGTGACCGCAATGGCGGCGCGGCGTTCAGACCTTCAACAAACCGTCAACCGGAGCACACCGGATACCGAACCCGGCCTACTTGTGCCACCAGACCGGATACTGATTGCCATAGAGCGCGGTTTTCTCCGGATAGGCGAGATAGGCGCGGTGGGCGTAGCGCTCGCCCGGCAGATGATAGAGCGGGATTGCGTAGTGGCCCGACAGCAGCAGCCGGTCGAGCGCGCGAACGGCAGCGGTGAAATCCTCCCGCGAGCGCAGGCCGACCATGGTTTCGATCAGCCTGTCGATGGCGGGATCGGCAATGCCGGCATAGTTGAAGCTGCCCTCGGCGTCGCGCGCTTCCGAACCCCAGCGCCAGAGCTGTTCGATGCCCGGCGAAAGCGAAGCCGAATAGGCGCCGATAATCATGTCGTAGTCGAAGGTCTGCAGGCGCTTCTGATACTGTGCATCATCGACCGTGCGCACATCGAGCGTGATGCCGAGGCGGGCAAGCGTATCCTTGAAGGAAAGCGCCAGCTTTTCCTCTGAAATGTCGCGGGTCATCACCTCGAAGGCGACCGGTTCGCCGTCCGGGGTTAGCAGCAGCGAGCCCTCGCGCTTGTATCCTGCCTTTTTCAACTGCGAGAAGACCTTGCGGAGAACGGCGCGGTCGCTGCCCGAGCCGTCGGTGACGGCGGGCTTCCAGGTGCCGGCGAGGATTTCCGGCTGGATGTCTTTCACGGCATCGCCCAGCAGTTCCTTTTCCTTTGCGCTTGCCGGGCGCCCGGTCGAGGCCAGTTCGGAACCTTCCCAGAAACTGGTGGTGCGCTTGTAGGCATTGAAGAACAGGTTTCGGTTGATCTTTTCGAAGTCGAAGGCGTTCGACAGGGCTTCGCGCAATTCGCGGTCGGCAAACAGCTTGCGGCGGGTGTTGAAGATGAAAGCCAGCATGTTGGCGGGATCGCCGGCAAAGAACTCCTTCTTCAAAACTTCACCGCTGGAAACGGCCGGAAAATCATAGGCACGCTCCCAGTGGGCAGGATCGCCTTCCTTGTAGATGTCGATGATGCCCTTCTTGAAGGCCTCGAAGCGGGAACCGGCCTGGGTGAAATATTCGACCGCCACTTCGTCGAAGTTGAAGAAGCCCTGATGGACCGGCAACTCCTTGCCCCAGTAATCGGGATCCTTGCGATAGACAATCTTCTTGCCGGGATCGACTTCCGCCACCCGGTAAGGCCCGCTGCCTATCATGGGTTCCAGCGTCGATCCGTCGAAGGTTTCGGGGTCGATGGCGTGTTTGGGCAGAACCGGCGTGAAGGCGGCAACGATCAGCGGATACTCCCGGTCGGAAAGTTCGTTGAAAGTGAAGGTCACGCTGTGTTCATCGGTCTTTTCGATCCTTTCGATGCGCCTGGTGCGCGAAGAGAAGGGCGGGCGGCCCTTTTCGGTCAAAAGCTCGTAGGTGAAAATGACGTCTTCCGGCGTCACCGGCTTACCGTCATGCCAGCGGGCTTTCGGGTTGAGATGAAAGGTGATCCAGCTTCGGTCTTCCGGCATCTGCACGCTTTCAGCCAGCAGGCCATAGAGCGTGAACGGCTCGTCATAGCTTCGAACCATCAGGCTTTCGAACACCATGTTGGAGCCGAGTTCGGGATCCCACATGCCGCGGGCGGTGGTGCGCATGCTCTTCAGGATGAACGGGTTGAGCGAGTCGAAGGTGCCGATGACGCCGTGGCTGATGCGCCCGCCCTGGGGCGCATCGGGATTGGCATAGGAGAGATGCGTATAGTCTGCCGGTTCGGCGGGTTCGCCATACATGGCGATGGCATGGACACGGGGCGGTTCGCCTGCTGCCGCTGTTTCGTCCGTCTGCGTTTCCTGGGCGCTGGCGGCCAGGCAAAGTGCAAGCGTGAGCACAATCCCGGCCAGCAGGGTGACAGCGCAGGGAAATGCCAGGCGCCGGGCAATGCGGGTCGGGTTGCAGAATTCGACAAGTAGCATCCGTTTCTCCGATGGCGCCATGCTGCTGGTGAAACCACCGGTGAAATGGCGGCGAACTGATTCTTGCAGACCAAGGTAACAGAAAGGCAGAAGCGCTTGCAGTTTCCGCTGCCGATTGCCGGCAAAAAGCATGGTCCGGGATCAGCCGCATGCTTGTCATGCCGGGCTATTGGGGCCACAAAAGGGTGTCTTCTTTCCCCGCAACGGCGTTTCCGCCTCTTTTCAGCCAGAATTTTGCAGTGGAAGCGGACGGCCAGCGTAAACCATTTGCCCCCATGCGGACTTGCACTGGCGAACGTTAGGCTTTAATCGAACGCCGAAAAGTCTCAGACCTAGGAATTATCCGCGCCATTGCATCCGGCCAGGCTTTCGCGATGCAGGCATATGAAGTGCCGCAGCCCGATCGGGGGCGGCAGCAAACACAGAAGGGTTCTCCATGAAATCCGCCCTGACGCATGTATTGAGCAAAACGACTGTCCTCGCAGGTGCTGCGGCAATCGCCGCCGGCCTGTCGGCAACCACCGCCACGGCCCAGGCCCAGCGCCCGGCAGGCTGGTTCAAGGTCTGCGCCAAGCAGGACGCCAACGATATCTGCAACACCCAGTTCCAGTCGGTAGCCAGCACCGGACAGGTCGTCACGGCGGTTTCGCTGATTGACGTCAAGGGTGATGTGGAGCGCCGGGTATTCCAGGTGACGGTTCCAACCGGGCGTCTTATCCCCGCCGGCATCAAGCTGCGCATCGATGACAAGCGCGAAACGACGCTGCCTTATCTGTTCTGCTTTCCCCAGAGCTGCATCGCGGAGGTCAAGCTCGACGATGATCTGGTCAACATTCTGAAGAATGGCGGCAAGATGACCGTCACTTCCACCAATGTTCAGCAGAAGGAAAACCCCATCGAGATCACGCTGGAAGGTTTCACCGCTGCCTATGATGGCCCGCCGCTGAAGCAGGAGGAATTCGCAAACCGCCAGCGTGAACTGCAGGATGAATTGCGCAAGAAAGCCGAGGAAGCCCGCAAGAAGCTGCAGGAAGCTCAGGAAAAGGCGAAAAACGACAGCGGTGGCTGATTTGCCGGCTGTCATTGCCAGACCAAGAAACGCCGGCTTGAAGCCGGCGTTTTCTTTTGAGCAGGTCGAAGTCGGGTAGCGCCTAATGCACCAGCCGTTTGCGGCTACGGTAATTGCCGTCGGGCGTGCGCTCGAAAACCTCGCTGACCTGAGGATGACGGACCGGCTCGCGGTTTTCATCGTTGAGCAGGTTCTGCTCCGAAACATAGGCGATGTATTCGGTTTCGTCGTTTTCGGCGAACAGGTGATAGAAGGGCTGGTCCTTGCGCGGACGAATCTCGTCGGGAATGGACTCATACCATTCTTCTGAGTTGGCGAATTCCGGATCGACGTCGAAGATCACGCCGCGGAACGGGAAGACCCGGTGACGCACCAGATCGCCGATCGAAAACTTCGCCTTGTTGATCATCTTTTCGTTTGTCATCACAATTCCCGGTTTCGTTCCGGGTCCTAATTCCATACTGGCAGTTGCCGTACCCGCGTATTTCCGGTCGAAAGCCTTGACTTGATGGAAAATATCAGGCTCCCCAACATTAATTCAAGGGGGTAGTTCAAGGGCACAGCTCAACAGGGGCGGAAGAAGGGAAGCGCCTTACCTGCCGGTTTAAGGCGCAACGCAGAAGCCACGGATCTTATTTTATCACCATGTTTGCCGTCATCGAATTGGTATTGCCGCTGTTCGGCCTGATCTTTCTCGGCTTTGCCGCCGGCAGGATCATGCGCATTCCCTATGAGGGGCTGGCATGGATGAATTTCTTCATTGTCTATGTGGCGCTGCCGCCGCTGTTCTACCGCCTGCTTTCAACAACCCCGGTCGAGCAATTTGCCAATGTCGGCTTCATCGCGGTTTCGATTTTTGCCACCCTGCTGATTTTTGTCGGGGTTTTCATTCTGTCCGGGCTGCTCAACGGCGGCAATGTGGCGGAATCGACAATCCAGGGTCTTGCCGCCGCCTATGGCAATATCGGCTATATGGGCCCGCCACTGGCGCTGGCTGCCCTCGGCCCGCAGGCCGGCGTTCCCGTGGCGCTGATCTTCTGTTTCGAAAATGCCATGCACTTTATTCTGGCGCCGCTGCTGATGAGCCTGCATGGCGAGGAAAGGCGGCCGGCCGGTCAATTGGCCCGTGACATCGTTGTGAAGATTTTCACGCATCCCTTCATCATTGCCACCATTGTCGGCGTGATGGCGGCCATCTTCGCGGTGCAACTGCCGTCCTCGGTCAACTCGCTGCTGACCTTTCTTTCCGGCGCTGCGGCCCCGTGTGCGCTGTTTGCCATGGGGGTGACGGCGGCGCTGAGGCCGTTGAAGCGGGTTCCCGTCGAGCTTGGGTACATCGTTCCCGTCAAGTTGATCGTTCACCCGCTGCTGGTCTATGTGTTGATGGAGACGCTGCTGCCGGGCTTCGACCGGACGTGGGTGTTTGCCGCCGTGCTGCTGGCAGCCCTGCCCACGGCGACGAATGTTTTCGTCATCGCCCAGCAATACCAGGTCTGGCAGGAACGTGCCTCGAGCGCGGTGGTGGTTTCCACCCTTGCTGCGACGGCAACGGTGACAGGCCTTCTCTATCTCATGCTGAACGTTGTGGCCTGAAGCCATTGCGCAGTCGTCCGGAGAGGTTTTCGAACCCCATGCCGGGTAGAACGCCTTCGCGCATCATCAACCGGCGCAACGGACCGGCATTGGCAAGCAGATAAAGCCCTGCTGCGCGGAGTGCCTGGACGGGCAGGAAAGCCGACAGCAGCGAACGGTTCAGCACATCGACGGATGCGGTGCGTGAGGCGACGTCCGAAGCACGCTCCCGGTGATAGCGCTCGCCAAGCGGCTCTGCACTTTCGTGTTTCGCGGTGCCTGCAAGCGTCACAGCGGCGCGTATGTCGCGAATGCCGAGGTTGAGGCCCTGGGCACCAATCGGCGGGAAGGCGTGGCCGGCTTCGCCGATCAGCATGACGTCGTGCTTGCCGAAACGGCTGGCAAGCGCGCCCGATAGGGGAAACCGGCCGACAGGGGAAACGACGCGAAGCTTGCCGAGAACCGATTGCATGCGGTGTTCCAGTTCCCGTGCCATTGCTGTTTCATCGAGAGCAGCAAGGGCGTCGGCGCCTGCTTCATCAAGCACGATCACCAGGCTGGAGCGCTTTACGCCCAGCGGAACCAGGGTCAGCGGACCGGTTTCGGTATGAAATTCGGTGCTGGTGTCGTGATGGTCGAGCGTGTGTTCCAAATTCATGACCAGCGCCACCTGGGGATAGCGCCAATTGCGGCAGGTAATACCGAGCGCATCCCGCATCATCGAGTTACGCCCGTCGGCAGCGGCGTAGGCGCCGGCCTCGATCACCTTGCCGCTTGCCAGCGTCACGGCATGTTTGCCTGAACGGGTTTCCTTCAATGCCTGGGCGGGCTCGTTGAAGACGGTGATGGCCGCCGTGGCGGCTATGCGCTGATGCAGCAGGGCCGACAGCGCCTTGTTCTCCAGATTGTAGCCGAAGGCATCGAGACCGATCTCGGAAGCCCTGAAATCGGCCTGCGGTGCGCGGATGAGCCGGTTGGTGCCGTCCAGGATGCGCATGGTGCGCAGGGGGTAGGCGATGGGTTCGATCATCTCCCACAAGCCGGCTTCTCTCAGAAAGGCGATCGAGTCGGCGAGCAGGGCGGTGGTGCGGCCATCGGGTTCGGCAACCGCCGGCGCTGCAAGTGCGACGCGCAGACCCTTTTCCGCCGCCGCAAGCGCTGCAATCAGGCCGGAGAGACCGCCGCCGATGACGGCAAGATCAAATGCTGCATGTGGTTTCGTGTCCGGCATTCTGAAATTGCCAATTCTCAATCTGTCCTTCTTGGGAACCTAGGCTGAAACGGGGCTGCGCTCAATGTGGCAAACGGTCTGTCTTTCGTTTGCCGCCGAAGCTTGGGGAATACCGGTTTGTGGACAGGCTTGCTTGTTTTGACCGGCGCAGCATGGCAAAACACGGAACCCGGAATGCCTGGCAGACCGGGTGAGGGGACGTGGCGTCCCGGGAGCGATCTTGCAGCGCACTGCGGGAAAGATGCTCCAGACGGGCGCACTGCCTTTGCGGCAGAGGAAGGAATGCTGTGTTCGGAATATCCAAGGACGCGCTGTGGGCCTTTGGCGTCCATATCCTGACGGCGTCCGGCGCCTTTCTTGCCTTTCTTTCCATTGTCGCCACAGCCGAGAACCGCTTTACCGCGGCCTTCTTCTGGCTCGGGATGGCGCTCCTGGTCGACGGGGTGGACGGGCCGCTCGCCCGTAAGCTGGAGGTCAAGAAATGGTGGCCGCACTGGTCGGGCGACATGCTCGATTCGGTTATCGACTATGTCACCTATGTGATCATTCCAGCCTTCATTCTCTATCAGAGCGGACTGATGGGCACCTATCTGTCGTTTCTTTCGGCAGCCATGATCGTGGTGACCAGCGCGATCTATTACGCCGACACCCGGATGAAGACGGATGACAACGGCTTCAAGGGCTTTCCGGTGTGCTGGAACATGGTGGTATTTACCCTCTTTATCGTCTCGCCATCGGAGTATCTGTCCTTTGCCGTGGTCGTGGTAACGGCAATCCTGACCTTCGTTCCGGTGATTTTCGTACATCCGGTACGGGTCAAGATCATGCGTGTTACGACACTTGCGATCTTCGCTCTTTGGGCGCTGGGTGGCACGCTTGCGCTTTATTACAATCTTGATGCACCGGTCTGGGTCGATGCGATCATACTGGCCTCTAGCGCCTATCTGTTCCTGATCGGTGCCGTGCTGCAGGCGCTCGGCAGAATTCACTGACATCCGCGGGATAATGTACTGGCGGTGCTCCGCCGCGTTGAAGTGTGTCATCGGACACAGTGCGCAAGGAAAAGACGCGGCATAACCCAACTCATGGGGCTCAATCTTCCGGCGCAAAGCCGGCAGCAAGGAGCAAACAGATGAAATTTGCAACGCTTACAACCTCCGTCTTCGTCCTTTCCGCAACCCTGATGGCCGGTGCCGCTTCCGCGCAGGCCTCCAATCTCGTGGCCACGTCCGGCGCCAAAACCTGCTGGATCAATGGCCAGCAGCTCTTCAACTGTCACTATGTGGAGCAGCGCCAATACAAGCTGCTTCCGCCGACCTTTGATCCCAACGACATCAGGAAAGAAGTCGGCAATGAAGGCGGCAGCAACGAAAAAGGCGACCGCGGTGGCCGCGGTTCAAGAAAGCCGTAATCGCAGGCAGCAATGCCTGCAGACAACAAATGAAAAAAGCCCGGCTTGACGCCGGGCTTTTTATTTCAGCCAGTCAATAAGTGACCGGAGCTGTCTTAGCTGCAGGACTTCTGGCAGGCGATGGCTTCCTGACCGCAGGCCGTTGAGCCCTGGAAGTTGGTTTTGATCTGCATCATGGCTTCAGCAGGCACGCTGTTCATCTGGTTGGCGGCCATCACGCACTGCATGTACTGCGTGTTGCAGGAAGCAGAGCACTGCATCTTTTCCATCATCATGTTGGCAGCACCAGCGGTGCCGGCCGAAGCAAGCAGCCCGCTAACGGCAACGGCGGCAAGTAGCATTTTCATATCGGATTTCTCCCTGTGGTCATTGGCATCTCGGAATGATTGCGTCTCGAAGCCTGAAGCCCGGTCAACCCGTCCGGACTCATGCCGAGAGAACTATAAAAAGATAGCAGGCGACAAGCGCCGCGCAACCGGTATTTTGGAAGAGCATAGTCAAATCAGGGGGTTCCCTAGCGGCAGGGGGCTGGAAGATCCGCGGCTTGACCACAAAATTGACGCTATACCGTTTCATCTTTAGAGCAATTCGCGGGTATTCGGTGGCATTCGATTGCAGGCAGGATGAGCCTGCGCCGAGTGCATGCGAGTGGGCGGATTGCCGGCCAAGAGGGGCGTTTTGCATGAAATATGACCAGCTGGGCGCGGCCACACGAGTGGCCCTGGCAGCGCTGGTTGCCGGCATGCTGGCAGCAGTTGCGACCGGCTGTGTTTCTTCGACGCTTGAAACAAGGGACTTCCGTCCGGTCGGTGGTCAGACTGCCGCGAGCCCTGCGGCGTCAGCACAACAGAGCGTGCAACCGCAGACGCTTGCACCGCAAGCCGAGCCCCAACCCCAACCCCAGCCCCAACCCCAACCCCAACCCCAACCTTTGCCACAGGCCACATCCCAGGTTGCGTCCCAACCGGCCACGCTCCAGCCAGGCAGCTCCGACGAAACGGCGACGGGAAGCGTTTCCGATCCGGTAAAGCGCCAGCAGGCCATCAATGAGATCCGCACCAAGGCCGCCACATCATCCGGTCAGAAGACACAGATCGGCGCCGTGCCGGCTTCCGCCACCGAGCAGATGAGCAGCCAAGAACAGGCTGACATGGCCTCCCAGCTAGAGAACAGCCGCCAGGCAACCGGCGATGCACTGTCAGATGCCGAGGTCGAGGCGCGCAAGGCGACGATCCGGCGGTTGCAGAAAAAGGGCCAAACCCACTACCAGCAGACGCTTGACGCGATCGAGAACTGATCGAGCATCTTCCTGAATGTTCTGCGTCGCCGGGGAGGCTGCAACTTCCGCCCGCCGTCTTCAGTTTCGCGCTTGCAGTTTGCCACCGGCCTTCCTAAACAGTGCCGGTTTGCAGTTCGTGTCGCATATTGCAGGCAGCGGACAGACGGAAACCAGAAAGAAGCAAGGGTAAGGCGGCGTGGCTCAATCGGCATTGCGGATCGGTGTTGCAGGGGTGGGAACGGTGGGTTCTGCTCTGGTGCGGATACTGGATGAGAAAGCGGCGGCCCTTGCCGAGCGCTGCGGCAGGCCGATGGCGGTGACCGGGGTCAGCGCACGCGACCGTAACCGTGACCGGGGCTGTGATCTGTCGAAAGTAACCTGGTTCGATACGCCTGCCGAACTTGCGGCAAGCGGGGACATCGATGTCTTTGTCGAACTGATCGGCGGGGAGGGAGACCCGGCCTATTCGGCGGTCAAGCAGGCGCTCGAAACGGGCAAGCATGTGGTGACCGCCAACAAGGCGCTTCTGGCCCGTCACGGGGTGGAACTGGCGCGGATGGCCGAGGAAAAGGGCCTGATCCTCAATTTCGAGGCGGCGGTCGCCGGTGGCATTCCGATCATCAAGACGATGCGCGAGGCGCTGACATCGAACGATGTCTTCCGCGTTTATGGCATTCTCAACGGTACCTGCAACTACATCCTGACGCGGATGGAGGATGAAGGGCTTTCCTATGACGCATGCCTCTCCCAGGCTCAGGCGCTGGGCTATGCGGAGGCCGATCCGACCTTCGACGTGGAAGGCTACGACACCGCCCACAAGCTGGCGATCCTGACGAGCCTTGCCTTCGGCAGCGAGATTTCCGCAGACGATATCTATGTCGAGGGGATCTCCAACATTACGGCCGAAGACATCGAGGCTGCCCGCGACATGGGCTATCGCATCAAGCTGCTCGGCGTGGCGCAGAAGACGGCCAGCGGCATTGAGCAACGGGTGCACCCGACCATGGTGCCGATGCGCGCGCCGATCGCCCAGATCGCGGGCGTGACCAACGCCGTGGCGATCGAGGCAGATATTGTCGGTCAACTGGTGCTTTCGGGGCCGGGCGCGGGTGGGAATGCCACCGCATCTGCCGTTTCCGGTGATCTCTGCGATATCGCCAAGAGCAGGCCGGGCCACCAGATCGCGCCGGCGCTGGGCAAGCCTGCCGGTCTGCTTTCACCCTACAAGCGGGCAGCGATGCGGGCCCATGCGGGCGGCTATTTCATCCGGTTGACGGTGCACGACCAGACGGGGGTTTTCGCCTCCATTGCCAGCCGCATGGCGGAGGAAAACATTTCGCTTGCCTCCATCGTTCAGCGGCGGAAGAACGGTGCAGCGGAAAATGCCGATGGCCCGCAGACCATCATCCTCATCACCCATGAGACGACGGAACAGGCGATCCGCAATGCGCTGGAGAAAATCGAGCAGGACGGCCATCTTGCCGCGCCCTCGCAGATGATCCGCCTGGAGCATTGAATTTTGCTCTTGAAGAGGCCGCGTTAAGCCTCTCTGTGAAAAACCGGGGCTCCCGAAAAATCATATCGATTTAAATCTGTTACCGGCATTGTGTTTCGCTGCCGACTGGTGGATATGCGCCCCATGCATGATGAAAACGGTACTGCCGGAGCAAAAAGAATGGCGAAAGACAACGACAAAAAAGGCGATTCGGAGGAGCGGCTCGACCGTATTTTGACGCTGGAACTGGCGCGCGTCACGGAGGCGGCTGCCGTGGCTGCTGCCCGGCTGCGCGGCCATGGCGATGAAAAACAGGCCGACCAGGCGGCGGTCGATGCCATGCGCACCGAACTCAACAACCTGCCGATCGACGGCAAGGTGGTGATCGGCGAAGGCGAGCGCGATGAGGCGCCGATGCTCTATATCGGCGAGGAAGTTGGCACAAGGAAGGGGCCTGCCGTCGATATTGCGCTTGATCCGCTGGAAGGCACGACGATCTGCGCCAAGAACCTGCCCAATTCGCTTGCCGTCATCGCCATGGCGGAACGTGGCAACCTGCTCTATGCGCCGGACGTTTATATGGACAAGATCGCCATCGGGCCGGGCTACAAGCCAGGACTGATCGACATCGACGCGCCGGTAAACGACAATCTGGCAGCCCTTGCCAAGGCCAAGGGCGTCAAGGTGTCCGACCTGACGGCCTGCATCATGGACCGGCCGCGCCATGCCCGGCTGATCGAGGAAGTGCGCGCTGCGGGCGTTGCCATCCGGCTGATCGGCGATGGCGATGTTGCGGGCGTTATCCACACCACCGATCCCGACATGACGGGGATCGACATCTATATCGGTATTGGCGGTGCGCCGGAAGGCGTGCTGGCTGCTGCTGCACTGCGCTGCATTGGTGGCCAGATGCAGGGGCGCCTGATCCTAGACACGCCGGAAAAGGTGGCGCGCGCCAGGAAGATGGGGGTTGAAGACCCCAATCGTGCCTACACGATGGAGGAGATGGCCAAGGGAGATGTGATCTTCTCGGCAACGGGTGTGACCGACGGCAACATGCTGGAAGGCGTGCGCTTCGGCCGCGACAGCATTTCCACCCATACGGTCGTCATGCGTTCTGCCTCCAAGACGGTGCGCGAGATCAAGGCAATCCACCACGATCTCGAGAAATTCGGCTGACTACTGTCAGCAGCCTGCCGGGTTGCGGCTTGATGGCAGCGCGTTCGCGCGGCATGTTTCGGCCATGACAATGGCAGACGATCAGCGCGCCTTTCTGGATGTGGAACAATCCCTGTCGGGCAACCGCTGGGCCGACCGGCTGGATTTGCGCGGGCGCAATGAGGCGCTGGCGATCAGCCAGGCGAGCGGTATTCCCGAAATTGCCGGAAGGGTTCTGGCCGGGCGCGGGGTGACGGCAGATACAGCCGAAGGCTTTCTCGCGCCGACGCTACGCGCGCTGATGCCCGATCCCTCGACGCTGACCGCAATGGATGAGGCTGCGGCGCGGATTGCTGCTGCCATCACGGCTGGCGAGCGCATCGCGATCTTCGGTGACTACGATGTCGACGGGGCAGCTTCGGCCGCTCTGCTGGCGCGTTTTCTGGCAGATTTTGGCGTTCCCCACGAAATCTACATTCCCGACCGCATTTTCGAGGGTTACGGACCCAATCCCGATGCCATCCGGCAGCTGATCGAGAACGGTGCGAAGCTGATTGTTACCGTCGATTGTGGCTCCACGTCGTTCGAGGCGCTGGAGACGGCTAGGGAAACGGGCGTGGACGTTGTGGTGCTCGATCACCACCAGCTTGGCAGCGAGCTTCCGCCGGCAAAGGCGCTGGTTAATCCCAACCGTCAGGATGACCTTTCTGGCCTTGGCTATCTGTGTGCTGCGGGCGTTGTCTTCATGACGCTGGTTGCCGTTCAACGCGAATTACGCGGGCAGGGGCAGGCTGCAGGCGTGAACCTGATGGAAATGCTCGATCTCGTGGCACTCGCAACGGTTTGCGATGTGGTGCCGCTGACGGGGCTCAACCGGGCCTTCGTGGTGCGCGGGCTCGATGTTCTGCGCGGCAGCGCTCTTAAAGGCGGCAATGCGGGGCTTGAGGCACTGGCACGGGCGGCAAGACTCGATGGTCCCGCAAGCACCTATCATCTAGCCTTTCTGCTCGGACCGCGCATCAATGCCGGCGGGCGGATCGGCGATGCGGCGCTGGGCAGCAGGCTGCTTTCAACCGATGACCGCGAGCAGGCCGAACAGATTGCATCAGAACTCGAGCGCCTCAATGCCGAACGTCAGCGGGCCGAAGCTGCCATGCTGGAAGAGGCGATGGCCGAGGGCGAAGCCGAAACCGCCAGGGGCGAGGGACCGGCGGTGCTCGTCACCGCGCGGGACGGCTGGCATCCCGGCATTGTCGGCCTGCTTGCCTCCCGGCTTAAGGACCGGTTTTCGCGCCCGGCAATCGCCATCGCCTTTGACCGCAATGGCAAGGGAGCCGGCTCCGGCCGCTCGATCAGCGGCGTCGATCTCGGCGCTGCGGTGCGGGGCGCGGTGGAGGCCGGTCTGCTCGAAAAAGGCGGCGGACACGCGATGGCAGCGGGTCTTACCGTCGATCAGAGCAGGCTGGGTGAATTACGCGCCTATATGGAGGAAGCGCTGGCGGAGGCCGTTGGCAAGGCGCGCGCTGTCCATACGCTGAAGATTGACGCTGCGCTTTCAGCTCGCGGCGCCACGCTGGAACTGGTCGATCTGCTGGAACAGGCAGGCCCCTATGGCGCGGGCCATCCCCAGCCCGTGCTGGCCTTTCCTGGCCACGCGGTGACGGGCGCGCGGGTGGTCGGCCGCGACCATGTGAGTTTTACCCTGCGGGGTAGCGATGGCGCGCAGCTTCGGGCGATTGCCTTCAGAAAGGCCAATGAGCCGATGGGCGAAGCGATGCTTTCGGGAAAAACCAGCCGGTTTCATGTTGCCGGCGTGCTGGGCGCCGATCACTGGCAGGGCAGGCGGCGCATACAGCTCCGCGTAACAGATGCCGCGATTGCCGGCTGAAGGAAACAAGCGAAGGGCGGCGTCTGAGATTTGCCGCAATGGATGGGCGTATCCATAATGTTGCGGCTTGCGCTTGGACCGAGAAGTTATGGGCAATCCAGGCACGTGCCGCCCTTCGCACCAAAGCGTATGCCGCAGGACCGGTTAAAACGACGTTATAATTCGCGCGTGATATGAGAAAACATCACGTTTTGGTTGTGTATCTGACACATGAAGGCAAGTAATTGCCTCAGGTGATGTTTTCCAGTGAGGTTTCCACGGCGTGGAGGAAGGAGCGGGCGGACGACCGTGCGGACATCAGCAGATACCGGTCCGCCTGTTCGCGGACCAGCAGGACGCCAAGATGTTCCATCGCTGTGCGACCTGCCGCATCGACGGCAAAGCTGCCGGGATGCAGATCAAGCGGGCAGATGCGGGCCAATGCCTCGCGGCAGTTCGGCCCTTCCAGCCGCAACATGCAATAGCTGTCGGACTGATCGGTGAGCCACGCATTACCGGAAACCGCCTTTGTGACCTGAGCAAGCGGGTCTCCAGAAGGATTGCCGGCCGGTTCCGGCATCAGCAGGTGATACTGGTCCGGCGCCGTCCAGATCAGCCGGATGTCACCAGCGGTGGTGGACATGCCGGGTGGCGGAACCTCGATCTTCCAGGCTTTTTTGACGGCTGCGGCGAAAGCTTTCCCGTTGCCGGCTGAAACGGCGAGCGACACGAATGCCAGGCCGGTCACCTCGGCAAGACTGTTGCCGTCATGGCTGGATGTATAACCACTCAGGGGTGAGACGGGGGTGAGTTGGTCAGGCACGCAACCGTTCTCCTTGCGCGTCGATGAAATGGGGCGAGACGATTTCCACCTCGCAGGCGGTGCCGCGCAGCGGATCGGCGGCAATTACCCGCTCACCCATGCGCTCATCGCCCTGTTTGATGAAGCCGAGGCCGATCATGGTTTCAAGATGGGGCGAGTAGCAGACGGAAGTCATCCAACCCTGGTTGTTTTCCGTCACCGCAGCATTGCCCCTGGCGATGAAGTGGGAACCTGAAAGCAGCTTGTCTTTCGGATCGACCGGCCTGAAGCCGACAAGCTTGATGGCATCATCCGTGACAAGCGCTTCACGGCCTGCCATTACCTTGCCGATGCAATCCTTCTTGTTCGAAACCATCCTGCCGAGGCCGAGATTGAGCGCCGTGGTCTGGCCATTGAGCTCGTTGGCGGTGGCGTGGCCCTTTTCGATGCGCAGCACGTTGAGGGCTTCAGTGCCGTAAGGCGTTACATCATACTCATGACCTGCTTCCATCAGCCGGCGCACAAGCGCGTCGCCGTAGCGGGCAGGGACGGCGATTTCATAGGCCAGTTCACCTGAAAAGGAGATGCGGAAGAGGCGAGCCCGCGTGCCGCCGCAGACGGTTAACTCGCCACAGGCCATAAACTGAAATGCCTCGTTGGAGATGTCATGCTCGCTGTCGACGATCTTTTCCAGCAGCTTGCGCGAGTTGGGACCGGCGACGGCGAACTGTGCCCATTGTTCTGTTGCCGAGATCAGATTGACATCCATATCCGGGAACAGGCACTGGCGGGCAAACTCCATGCGGCGGAAGACCAGCACCGCGTTGGCGGTAGTGGTGGTCATGACGAAATGGTTTTCGCCAAACCGCGCCGTGGTGCCATCGTCATAGGCCATGCCGTCCTCGCGCAGCATCAACCCATAGCGCACCTTGCCGACGGGCAGCGTCGAGAAGGTGTTGGTATAAAGTGCGTCAAGAAAACGGGCCCCATCCTTGCCCTGAACGTCGATCTTGCCGAGCGTGGTGACATCGCAGATGCCGACGGAGCGGCGCACGGCGAGGGCCTCGCGGTCGACACTCTCGCGCCAGTGGGTTTCGCCGGGTTTGGGATACCATTGCGCGCGCAGCCACATGCCGGCCTCGACGAAGACGGCTCCCTGTTGTTCCGCCCACTGATGGGATGTTGTCAGCCTGGTCGGGCGGAACGCCTTGCCGCGCGAACGCCCGGCCAGCGCGCCGATGGCGACCGGCGTGTAGGGTGGGCGGAAAATCGTCGTGCCGGTTTCTGGAATGGTCTTGCCGGCGGCTTCGGCCATGATTGCCAAGCCCAGAATGTTGGCGGTCTTGCCCTGATCGGTCGCCATGCCCATCGTCGTGTAGCGCTTGAGATGTTCGACGGAGCGGAAGCCTTCTCGGTGGGAGAGTTTGACGTCCTTGGTGGTGACGTCGTTCTGCAGATCGACCCATGCTCTTTTTGGGCCACGCTTTTTGCCACCGCCGACATGCCAGAAAGCTGCATTGGCGCTTGCCTCGTCGGAGGCGCGGGCAGGGCGGGAGCGGGAAGGGGTAAAACCAAGCGCTCTTGCCGATTCCGAGGCAGCCTTGTGGCCTTCGGCAAGGCAGGCTGCGAGCGTCAGTGAGCCGTTGGCGCTGCCGGCAACGCGCATGCCCACCGGCAGTTCGCCACCCGGCACGAAGGCATTGATTGCTTCGTTCCATTGCGGACGGCCGCGCTGATGACAGGTCAGGTGGACGTTCGGGTTCCAGCCGCCGGAAACCGCAAGGCAGTCGGTCTCGATTGTCTGGCCGTTTGAAAGCGTGACGGATTTCAGCGCCAGCCTGCCGCTGGTATCCGTAATGCTGCCACCCATGACGATGGCCGCTCCGGCAGGTGCTGCAAGAGGTGCAATCTCCCGACTGTCGACGATGGCGGCAATCTGCGAACCTGCATCCGCCATGTCGGCTGCCGTGCGCCAGCCGTCATCGTTGTTGGTGAAGATGGTAACGCGTTTTCCGGCCAGCGCCGCAAAGCGGTTGGCATAGGTGCGTGTGCTGCCTGCCAGCATGATGCCGGGGCGGTCGTTATTGGCAAAGGCGATGGGACGCTCGGTTGCGCCGGCGCAGAGAATGGCCTGTTTCGAATAGATGCGCCACAGCACCTGGCGCGGCTTGCCGTCTGATGCGGCCAGATGGTCGGTCTTCTTCTCCAGCGCACCGTAAACGCCATGGTCATAGGCGCCATAGACGGTGGTGCGGGTCATCAGCCGCACGTTTTCCATTGAACCGAGTTCGGCAACCGTTTCTGCCGCCCATCGATGGCCCGGCATGCCGGAAACCTCATACGTTTCGGCATTGAGCCTGCCGCCGGGTAGAAAGTCCTCGTCGGAAAGGATGACTCTTGCGCCGGAGCGGGCTGCCTGAAGGGCAGCGGAAAGTCCGGCGGGTCCTGCGCCGATCACCAGAATATCGCAATGCAGAAAGCCCTTGTCATAGGTGTCCGGGTCTTCTTCACCGGACAATCTGCCAAGACCGGCAGCAGAGCGGATCACCGGCTCGTAAAGCTTTTCCCAGAAGCTCTTCGGCCACATGAAGGTCTTGTAGTAGAAGCCTGCCGTCAGGAAGGGCGAGAGCAGGTCGTTGACCGCCAGCAGGTCGAAATGGAGCGGGCCGCGATGGTTCTGGCTTCTCGCAACCAGTCCGTCGAAGAGCTCTGCGACGGTCGCCCGCGTATTGGGTTCTGAATGGGCGCCTTCGTGCAGGGTGACGAGCGCGTTGGGCTCCTCCGATCCGGCGGTGAAGATGCCACGTGGGCGGTGATACTTGAACGAGCGACCGACCAGCCTGACGCCGTTGGCAATCAGCGCGGAGGCAAGCGTATCACCGGCATGGCCGGTCATCTGCCTGCCGTTGAA
>JAGRLQ010000106.1:5843-25017 GCA_020441735.1 Nitratireductor sp. | reverse complement strand
TGAACAGGACCGCCTTGCCTTCCATGATCGGCTTGGAGGCAAGCGCGCCGATATTGCCGAGACCAAGGGCGGCCGTTCCATTGGAAACGACGGCGACGAGATTGGCGCGGCTGGTGAAGCGAGCCGCATCGAGCGGATTGTCCTTGATGGCAAGGCAGGCTTCGGCGACGCCCGGTGAATAGGCCCGCGCCAGGTCGCGCGGGCTTGCCATGGGCTTGGTGGGGCGGATTTCCAGTTTTCCCGGCTGGGGAAACTCGTGATAGTCCAGCGCGGCCTGACGAATGATCGATTGCGCGGCCTTGTCCCTGTCCAATGCTCCCTCCCGTTGCAAGCTCAGGCTATGAACCGCTTAGCGCACTTTGATACCAGTTTACCAGCAGCTTTCGCTCCTCAGCGCTCAGGGTAACGCCATATTCGGCAGCACCTGGCGGCGGCATGGCGGTGCTGCGGCCTGCCTGAAGGTAGATCTGGCGCGCGCGGGCGGCGATCTGGCTCTCATTTTCCAGCAGTACGGCTTTCGGCGGGACGATCAGGCCTTCCCAGCCGGGGATTTCCGCATGGCACATGGCGCAGCGCCCCTGCACCAGTTCGACCACTTCGGGAAAGGTTTCCGCAGCGGTGAAATGATTGGTGGGGATGCCGGTTTCCCGCGATACGGTTTCACGGTCGTCGGGTGCCAGGCTCGAAAGCCAGATGATGGCCAGAAACAGCAGGGCGGTGGCGAGCCAGGTCCAGGTCGGATTGCCAGCGCGGGCATGGCGGGTGTTGAAATAGTGGCGGATGGTGACGCCCATCAGGAACACCAGTGCTGCGATCACCCAGTTATACTGCGTAGCAAAAGCCAGCGGATAATGGTTCGACAGCATCAGGAAGATGACCGGCAGGGTCAGATAGTTGTTGTGGGTCGATCTGAGCTTGGCGATCTTGCCGTATTTCGGATCGGGCGTGCGGCCTGCCTTCAGGTCGGCGACGACGATGCGCTGGTTGGGAATGATGATGTGGGCGACGTTGGCCGTCATGATCGTGGCCGTGAAGGCGCCCAGATGGAGCATCATGGCCCGGCCGGTGAAGATCTGGTTGTAGCCCCAGCCCATGATGACCAGCAGGACGAACAGCAGCACCATGAGCGCTGTCGGATTTTCGCCGAGCGGTGACTTGCAAAGCTGGTCGTAGATGATCCAGCCAATGGTCAGTGAGGCGGCGGAGATCGCGACTGCCTGCCAGACCGCAAGGTCGGCCTTCATCGGATCGATGAGAAAGAGTTCGGCACCGGCCCAGTAGACAATCATCAGCAGTGCGGCACCGGAAAGCCAGGTCGCGTAACTTTCCCATTTGAACCAGGTCAGATGCTCCGGCATTTCGGCGGGCGCCACCAGATACTTCTGGATATGGTAGAAGCCGCCGCCGTGAACCTGCCATTCCTCGCCATGGGCGCCTACGGGCAGGCCCTCACGCTGGCGAAGCCCGAGGTCGAGCGCGATGAAATAAAAGGACGAGCCGATCCAGGCAATCGCCGTGATGACGTGCAGCCAGCGCACGGCGAAGGCCATCCATTCCCAGGCAACCGCGTATTCGTACATGATGCCTCTCCGGCAGTGTTAAGGCTTGATGGTGATGCCGGTTAAAATGCCAGTTCCTGCATCTTGACAGAACCACCCACAGGTCCAAAGACTTTCAAAAAAAACGTAATAATCAGCGAATTGTTATGGCATATGTGAGAAATCTCAAGACCTTTGTGCGGGTATACGATCTCGGCAGCATGTCGGCAGCGGGCCGCGATCTCCGGGTTTCGGCAGCGGTTGCCAGCAGCCGGATTGCCGAACTGGAAAAGCATCTCGGCATTCGGCTGTTCAACCGTACGACACGAACGGTGACGCCGACAGAGCAGGGCCGGTTGTTCTACAAGGGGGCCATCAAGATCCTCGACACGATCGACGAGGTTGAAAGCGGCATTGCGGAGATTACCGCCAATCCGAAGGGAACCATTTTCGTCTCTGCACCGCTTGGCATGGGAAAGCGGCTGATTGCGCCGCTGGTACCGGCCTTCAAGGAGGAATATCCCGATCTCAATGTCCGTCTGCGGCTTTCAGACCGCAGGGTGGACGTGGCCGCCGAAGGGCTGGATGCAGCGTTTGTGCTAGGCCCGCTGGGCGATTCCGAAATGCGCATCAAGAAGGTCTATGATTTTGAACGGGTACTATGCGCCTCGCCCGCCTATCTTGAAGCCCATGGGGTGCCTGAAAGCGGTGAGGACCTTGTCGAACAGAGGCACAAATGCCTGATGCTGCGCTTTCCCGGCACGAGCGAATATGCCTGGAACCTGCGCACCGGCGAGGGGGTGCGAAAATTCTCCTTCGACGCGCCGCTTGAATCCGACGACGGCGATGTGCTGACGGCCTGGGCGCTGGCGGGCTGCGGCATCATCAACAAGCCGCGTTTCGAGGTCGCGCCCTATCTGGTATCCGGTGAACTGGTATCGGTGGCTGAGGCAACGCCGCCCACCGATCTGCCGTTTTCCTGCATCTATCCCCACAAGCGCCTGCAGGACATGAAGGTGCGGCTGTTCATCGATTACATGGTGGCGGGCTGCAAGCAGGCGCTCGGCCAGTAGGCTTCCGGCTCAGCTTCCCCGGTAGGTCGAATAGCCGAAGGGCGAGAGCAGCAGCGGCACATGATAGTGGGCGTCCGGATCATCGATGCCGAAGCGGATCGGGATATCATCGAGAAACAGTGGCCCGCTATCGGGAGATACCATGCCGTGTTCGCGCAGATAGGCGCCGGTGGCAAAGACCAGTTCGTATTCTCCCGTCGAAAAAGTCTCCTTCGGCAGGATGGGGGAATCGGTTCTGCCATCGTCATTGGTCACGGTGGCGGCGATCCGCTCACGCTCCTCACCCTTCAGGCGGTAGAGGGTGATTACGATTCCCTGTGCCGGACAGCCGCGCGCGGTATCCAGAACATGGGTGGTAAGGTAGCCGTTTTTGTCCGTCATCGGTCTTTTCCCTTCACCCGCCTCAATTCGCCAGCGGGCAGTGCAAGTCAAGCGCGGTCCTCGCGAGAACCAGCTTTAGCGTTTTTTTGAAAATCATGTAATGGAAAGGGACTACAAGGGGTAGCAGCCAGCCGTCAGGAGTTTGCCGAATTGAACCGTTATCCGCGAGACATGCTGGGCCATGGCGCAACGCCGCCCGATGCCGCGTGGCCGGGTGGCGCAGCTATCGCCCTGCAGTTCGTCGTCAATTACGAGGAAGGCGGCGAAAACTCGATCCTGCATGGCGATGCGGCCTCCGAGGCCTTTTTGTCCGAAATCACCAATGCCCAGCCCTGGCCGGGCATGCGTCACTGGAACATGGAATCGATCTATGAATATGGCGCGCGGGCAGGGTTCTGGCGGCTGCACCGGCTGTTTGTCGATGCCGGCATTCCCGTCACGGTTTATGGGGTAGCGACGGCGCTGCAGCGTTCGCCAGTGCAGGTTGCCGCAATGCAGGAAGCTGGCTGGGAGATTGCCTCCCACGGGCTCAAATGGATCGACTACAGGGAGCATTCGCGGGAGGCCGAGCTTGCTGACATTCATGAGGCCATTTCCATCCACGAACAGGTGACAGGGGAAGCCCCGCGCGGCTGGTATACCGGGCGTTGCTCGGTCAACACGGTCGATCTCGTCACCGAAACCTGTCTGTTCGACTATGTGTCAGATTCCTATGCCGACGATCTTCCCTATTGGCGTCAGCATGCCGGGCGCGACCAGCTGATCATTCCCTATACGCTGGACGTCAACGACATGCGGTTTGCGATCCAGGCGGGCTTTTCCGATGGCGATGCCTTTTACACTTATCTCAAGGACACGTTTGACGTGCTCTATGCGGAGGGGCAGGCGGGCGCGCCGAAGATGATGAATATCGGCCTGCATTGCCGCCTTGCCGGACGCCCCGGCCGGTTCGCCGCGCTGAAGCGCTTTGTCGAATACGCCCAAAGCCATGACAAGGTCTGGTTCGCGCGCCGCATCGAGATTGCCGAGCACTGGAAGGCGCAACATCCGCCAACCCGTCCGGCGATGATTCCAAGCGCCATGGCGCCGGAGGAATTCGTTGCAGCCTTCGGCGGCGTGTTCGAGCATTCGCCGTGGATTGCCGAACGGGCTTGCGCTGGCGAGATGGGCGCGGCGAACGATTGCGCCAGCGGGCTTCATGCTGCGCTGGCTGCCCAGTTCCGCGCGGCTTCGCCGGAAGAACGGCTTGCCGTGCTCAAGGCGCATCCTGATCTCGCCGGCAAGCTGGCGGCAGCCAAACAGCTGACCGCTGAATCAGCCAGTGAACAGGCATCTGCCGGGCTCGACGCACTGACCGACGAGGAGCGCCGGACTTTCACGGAACTCAATACCGCCTATGTGGAGAAGTTCGGTTTCCCCTTCATTATTGCAGTGAAGGGGCTGACCAGGGAAGCCATTCTCGATCAGTTCAAACAGCGCATCAACAATGATCGCGAGGCGGAGTTCGCGACGGCCTGCAAACAGGTCGAGCGGATCGCGCTGTTGCGCCTGAAGGACATGCTGCCATGAGCAAGCCGACCTATGCCTCACCCCCTGGCGGATTGCCGCCGCAGACGCAATTGCTGAGCGACCGCGCCGTCTTCAAGGAAGCCTATGCGGTGATCCCGAGCGGCGTGATGCGCGACATCGTGATTTCGCGGTTTCCGCATTGGGAGGGGATGCGGGCCTGGGTGTTGGCGCGACCGCTTTCCGGCTTCGCGGAAACCTTCGCCCAGATGATTGTTGAAGTGGCACCGGGGGGCGGCAGCGAGCAGCCCGAACCGGAAGCCGATGGCGAAGGCGTCGTGTTTGTCACCGGCGGAGAAATCCGGCTGACGATTGCCGGCAAGCCCCACGATCTTGCACCGGGCGGCTATGCCTATCTGCCGCCGGGCTGTGAGTGGATGGTAAGAAACATCACCGGAGAGCCGGCAACCTTTCACTGGATCCGCAAGCGGTACGTTGCTGTCGAGGGGATTGACCGTCCCGAACCGGTCGTCACGCGCGATCAGGATGTGACAGGGGAAGCAATGCCCGGCAGCGATGGCAAATGGCTGACTTCGCGTTTCGTCGATCCTACCGACATGCGCCACGACATGCATGTCAATATCGTCACTTTCGAGCCGGGGGCAGTGATTCCGTTCTGCGAAACCCATGTGATGGAGCACGGGCTTTACGTGCTGGAGGGCAAGGCCGTCTACCGGCTCAATGAGGACTGGGTCGAGGTGGAGGCGGGCGATTTCATGTGGCTGAGAGCGTTCTGTCCGCAGGCATGTTACGCTGGCGGACCGGGAAAATTCCGCTATCTTCTTTACAAGGATGCCAACCGGCACATGCCGCTGACAATCTGAAAGGCCTGCTAACGGGCAGTTGCAGGGATGATTTGACCATTCCGTTCGAACACAGGGGAACAACCAATGGCAATGAACACAACTGCGCTCGGCACGCCTGAGCAACTGCGCGATCCCGACTATACACCGCCGCTCGGCAAAGCGGTGCCGCTGGGCATCCAGCATGTGCTGGCGATGTTTGCCAGCAACGTGACGCCGGCGATCATCGTGGCGGGGGCTGCGGGTTTCGGCTTCGGCTCGAATTCGCCGGAGTTTCCCAATCTGATCTACATGATCCAGATGTCGATGCTGTTTGCCGGCATCGCCACGCTGTTTCAGACCATCGGCATCGGTCCGGTGGGCGCCCGGCTGCCGATTGTGCAAGGCACGTCCTTTGCCTTTCTGCCGGTCATGATCCCGGCGGTTGCAGGCCTCGGCGCGGCGGGGCTCGGCGGGTTGATGACCGGTGTCCTGATTGGTGGCCTGTTTCACTTCTGCCTCGGTTTCGTGATCGGACGTATCCGCTTTGCGCTGCCGCCGCTGGTGACGGGCCTGATCGTGCTGATGATCGGGCTGGCGCTGATCAAGGTCGGCATCCAGTATGCCGCCGGTGGCGTGCCGCTGATGGGCAAGCCGGAATTCGGTTCGATGGCCATGTGGATACCGGCGCTGGTCGTCATTCTCGTCACGCTGGCGCTGAAATTCTTCACCCGCGGCCTCGTTTCGGTCGCTGCCGTTCTGGTGGGTCTGATCGCCGGTTACATCGTGGCGCTGATGATGGGGCAGGTGAATTTCGGCAATGTCGGCCGCGCCGGCCTGTTTGAGGTTCCGATGCCGTTCAAATGGGGCTTCGAACTCAATTGGGCGATCATCATCGGCATGTGCCTGATGGCAATCATCTCGGCAATTGAAACCGTGGGTGACACGTCCGGCATTACCAAGGGCGGGGCAGGGCGCGAGGCGAGTGACCGCGAAATTCAGGGGGCGACCTTCGCTGACGGATTGGGCACGGCCATTGCCGGTATTTTCGGCGGCCTGCCCAACACGTCCTTCTCGCAGAATGTCGGGCTGATCTCGATGACCGGCGTAATGAGCCGCCATGTTGTGACCATCGGTGCGATCTTCCTGATCGTCTGCGGGCTGATCCCCAAGGTGGGCGCGATCGTTGCCACCGTACCGATCAATGTGCTTGGTGGCGGGGTGATCGTGATGTTTGGCATGGTGGCTGCAGCCGGCCTCAACATGCTGTCGGAGGTGAACTGGAACCGCCGCAACATGGTGATCTTTGCCACGGCGCTTTCGGTCGGCTTCGGCCTGCAACTCGTGCCGGAAGCCCTGCAGCACATGCCGAAGACGCTGCAGATTCTGCTGACCTCCGGCCTGCTGCCGGCAGCCCTTATCGCCGTCGTGCTGAACCTCGTCATCCCGGAAGAGGATCACGAATAGGTTTCAGCCGGCAACCGGTTTAGGAAGTTTGATGCGCCAGGGTTCGTCGAAATAATGCTCTTCGAGATTGTTGCCGTCGCCCGCACGGTCGATGACAACGAAATCGCCCGGTGCATCAAGCGTGATCAATACCCCATGCCAGAGACCCGCTGGAAAGTTCACGCCCTGTCCCGGCGCCGTCACGAAGGCTGACGGCGTTCCCGGTCGGCCATCCTCATCGGGGCAAACGACGACCAGAAACGGTCTTTCGTGCATGGGGATGAAGGCCTGGCTGCCGAGGGGATGGCGCTCGACCATTTCAAGCACCAGCGGCATGGCATAGGGCCTTCCGGCAAAGATGTTGATTGAAGGCCTGCCGCCTTCGCCCATGATCTCTACAGTGGCTAGGTCATGGTGTCGGGTGCACATGCCGTTGTTGATCAGCCGGGTTTCGCTCCCTGCCTTTTCGATGACCTCGCCGAACGGGGCGAAAGCCTCGCGGGTAAGCAGCTGAGCGGTGATGGTTTTCGGCATGCTGTTTTCCGTTGTCATTCGTTCGATTCATCGGGGTCCGGCAGGTCCGGAAAGTCGCACAGCCGGTAACCGCCGCGCCGCTCGGCAATGTCGAGATGCAGGTGGTCTCTGTGATTGGCGTCGCTGTAAGGGCCGAGCACGGTGGTAAAATGCAGGCAGGCCGCAAAGCGTACGGCCTTCTGATAGGCCTCCTGTGGCCTGCCGGTACGCTGGCGCGGCTCCACAGTAATCTTGCTGCCGTCTTCAAACAGGAAGGCAGAAATGTCGATGGCCCGGCCCAGCGCATGTTCGGACAGTTTTGCCTTGGGATTGTTGTTGCGCCCACGGCAGACATAGCCGGAAGCGTTCTGCAGGCCTGCCAGCGCGGGTTTGCCCGGCAGTTTTTCCGCATAGGGCTGGGCCGCGGCCTTCACCCAGCCTGCCAGTGCAATCGCGGTTTCACAGGCAATGATCGCCGCCGGCCTTATGGCAACCGTATCGGCAACGGCGGTGATTTCATACGGTGCGGCGACGCCACAACCATTTTCACCCTGGATCGGCTCCTGGCGGGTGAACTGGATGCCAAGCGCGCGCATGTGCTGCTCGCACTCCAGCAGAACACGCTCGTCGATTTTCGGGATGGCGGCAGGCGCTTCCCCTTCCGGAGCCGGGCTTTCCGATTGCTCAACCGATGTTTCCGCCTCGGTATTATCCACAGCCGGTCTTTTTGAGGGAATTGGAATATCTGAAGCTGCCAATACACTTGTGACCGGCCAAAGCAGCAGCATTGCTGCTACCGCAAATCTCAAGCTTCGGAACGGGATTGTGTGGTAGGGAGTCGGCATTTGACCCAAATCAAGGTTACAGTCTTCCATGCGTCATAATGCATAGGCGCAATTCGGGCCAGAACATGGTTTACGGGCCGCCGGCAAGCAGAAACACGTTCAAACAGAAAGCTTGGAGTGCAAGAATGAGACTTTCCCTTACCACCGTTTTGACCACCCTGATCGTTGCAGCGGGCGTGAATACCGCACAGGCCGAAGGCGATGCCGCAGCAGGCGAGAAAGTGTTCAAGAAATGCGCTGCCTGTCATGTCGTTGACAGCGATCAGAAGAAGGTTGGTCCGAGCCTGCAGAATGTGATCGGCCGCACCGCCGGCACGACGGAAGGCTTCAAATATTCCAAATCCATGGTGGAAGCCGGTGAAGGCGGCCTGGTGTGGAGTGCGGAGACGATCGGTGAGTACCTGAAGGACCCCAAAGGCTACGTAAAAGGCAACAAAATGTCGTTTGCCGGCCTGAAAAAGGATGACGATGTCGCCAATGTGATCGCCTATCTGCAGCAGTTTTCGGAAGCAGCAGCTGAAGGTGCTGAAACCGGGGGTGAAGCAAGCCAGTAGGTGTTGACTTGACGGGCTGCGGTGAGGGAAATGCCGTGGCCCGGATGTCTGAACGGTGCGTAACGGCCCGGATTTGCCGCCAGGGCTTCAAAAGTGCGGTGTTTTGGGCTAGGACACATATAAAAAGACGAATGTATTGTAAAAAGACGAATGTATTGACGGGAGCAGGGCAGGCAGATGGATTTTGAAGCGTATTTCGCCGAAAAGCTTGATGAACTTCATTCAGATGGCCGGTACCGTGTCTTCGCCGATCTCGAACGCCGCGCCGGGCATTTCCCCAAGGCTTTCCGCCATGTGGGTGACGACGTTCAGGAAGTAACCGTCTGGTGCTCCAACGACTATCTCGGTATGGGCCAGAACCCGCTGGTGATGGAAGCCATGAAGCAGGCCATCGACACCTGCGGTACCGGCGCAGGCGGAACGCGCAACATTTCCGGCACCAACCACACCCATGTGCTGCTGGAAAAGGAACTGGCCGACCTGCATGGCAAAGAGGCGGCGCTGCTGTTTACCTCCGGCTATGTCTCCAACTGGGCTTCACTGGGCACGCTTGCGGCCAAACTGCCCAATTGCGTTGTCTTTTCCGATGAGAAAAACCATGCCTCAATGATCGAGGGCATCCGCCATTCACGCGCCGAAAAGCACATTTTCAAGCACAATGACTGGAAGGACCTCGATGAGCGCCTGTCGCAGGTGGAACCGGGCCGTCCGATTATCGTCGCCTTCGAATCCGTCTATTCGATGGATGGCGACATCGCGCCGATCGAGGAGATCTGCGCGGTCGCGAAGAAACACGGCGCTCTGACTTATCTCGATGAAGTTCATGCGGTTGGTATGTACGGTCCGCGTGGCGGCGGCGTTGCCGAGCAGCGCGGCCTGATGGATCAGGTAGACATCATCGAGGGTACGCTCGGCAAGGCCTTCGGCGTCATGGGTGGTTACATCACCGGCTCTGCGCAGGTCTGCGATTTCATCCGTTCGTTTGCCTCGGGCTTCATCTTCACGACGGCACTGCCGCCGGCCCTGGCCGCCGGTGCGCTTGCCTCGATCCGTCATCTCAAACAAAGCAATTCGGAGCGCGAAGGCCAGCGCCGCAATGTTGCCAAGGTGCGCGCCGGGTTGGAGCGCATGGGCATTCCCTACATGCCGAACGAAAGCCACATCATCCCGGTGATGGTGGGCGATGCGAAAAAGTGCAAGTGGATTTCCGATATCCTGCTGGAGCAGTATGGTATCTATGTCCAGCCGATCAACTATCCGACCGTGCCGGTGAAGACCGAGCGGCTCAGGATCACGCCCGGCCCGCTGCATACCGATGAGGACATCGATCATCTGATCCGCGGCCTCAACGATCTGTGGTCGCAGTGTGCGCTCGCCCGTCAGGTGGCGTAGTTTTTCGCCAGACGGAATTGCAGAAGGCGGCTTTTTGAGCCGCCTTTTTTGTATCTGCCTGCTACCGCGCAATGGAATGGTATTCGTCGTTGGGCTGTTTGTCGGTTGCCGCCGAGATGCGGTTCGACATGTTGAAGAAGGCGGCGACTGCGGCGATGTCCCAGATCTCGCGGTCCTTCCAGCCTGCCTTGCGCAGGGCTGCTCGGTGTTCCTCATCGATTGTCTCGGGGTGCTTGGTCAGTTCCCAGGCGAAATCGAGCATGGCGCGCTGCTTTTTCGTCAGATCGGCAGTGCGGTAGTTCATGACAAGCTGTTCGCCGAGCTTCGGATCTCCCGAAAGCTGGCGCACCGTCGCGCCATGGGCCGTCAGGCAATAATAACAGTGGTTGGCGGAGGAAACGGTCACCGCGATCATCTCGCGCTCAAGCTTGGTGAGACCCGAGTCGCCCAGCATCAGGTCGTTGTACATTTCGGTGAAGGCGGCGAATTTCACCGAATGCCAGGCATAGGCCTGCAATACGTTGGGCACGAAGCCGAGCTTTTCCTTTGCAATCGCCAGATATTTTGCCTGGCGCTCTGTGAGCGGTACTTCAGCCTTCGGCATTTTCAGCGCGACAATCGGTTTTTTCCTGGGTTTTGCAGCCATGATTTCCTCCGTGTTCGGCGCAACACTAGCACTGGAAGCAGCTGTCAGAAACTTTGATTGGTGAGGACTTGTGTCGCAGGCAGGATTGACGAATGGTGCGCTGCAAACCGATTCCCTCATGCAAATCCGGCAGGAGAAAACCATGATCGAAACCCATCCGCCGAGAAAGCTCAAGGCGAGCGTGAGCAAGGTGCTGCGCGCTACGGGAGAGGATTTCGTTTCAACGGAGGCATCTTCCTTGCCGCTGACCTTCAAGGGTATCGAGGGTGATTTTCATGCCGGTATCAGCCGTCAATCTGGTGGGCGCGAGCCCTGGTATGAGCGCGGCACGGTAATGCGCAACGAACGGCAGGTCTCGATCCTGTCGGAAGAGGAGCTTGCCGAAATCGCGCAAAGCATGGGTATCGATGTGCTGGAACCGGGCTGGATCGGTGCCAATGTGGTGCTCGAAGGTATTGCGCAGATGAGCTATCTGCCGCCGCGCACGCTGCTGTTTTTCGAAGGGGGTGTGACACTGCGTGTCGATGGCTACAACGCGCCGTGCCGGCTGGCCGGCAGCAAGATTGCAGAGGCGGTGGGGGCGGAGCCCGGCCCCGATGGCGATTACACCCGCTCCGACATGGCGCTTGCCTTCAAGGATGCTGCCCACATGAAACGGGGCATTGTTGCCTGGGTGGAGCGCGAAGGGGTGATCAAGCCCGGTGAGGCGGTTACCGCCCGGCTGTGGGAGCAGTGGATTTATCCGGCCTGAAACTATTCTTCGTTGCCGATACGCCGCAAACAGCCCCATGCTTCAAGCTGCTCGTTGATTTCCTCCAGAACGAAATAGCGTGCCGCGTCCGGTTCGTAGCCATCCGCCAGCAACTGGTCGTAGTCGGTATATTCATGCCGGGCGACGGTCGTGGCCGCCTGCCAGACGGCGATGCCAGCCGGAAGATGCCGCAGATGGCCCTGTTGGGCCACGGCCAGAACCTGCTGGTGAGCTTCCAAGGTTGCGCGCGGCAGCAGCAGCCGAATTGCCTCCGCCAACTGCCTCTCACGCTTTGCGGGGCCGGGCGAATTCATCTTCCTGCCTGTCGCTGATCTGAAAAAAGCATATGAACTCAGTTGCTTGCTTTGATTTACGGCAAAATGGCCGAACGGCACTTGCCATTTTCGGCAAACTATATAAAGATATCTTTATATCTTTTTCTGCTAGGACGCCTTCATGCTTCGCAAAACGCAGTTGTCGCTTGATCATACCGTCAGCCTGTTGAAGGCGGCTGGTGAGCACACGCGGTTGCGCCTGCTGGCCCTTCTGGCTCAAGGTGATCTTACCGTTTCCGATCTTATCGACATTCTGGGCCAATCCCAACCCCGCATCTCGCGCCATTTGAAACTGCTGAGCGAGGCAGGCCTGGTGGAGCGCTATCAGGAAGGGGCGTGGGCCTACTTCCGTGCCCGGGAAGAGGGCGCGCAGGCGCAGTTTGTGCAGTCCCTGCTGGCCCATCTGGGTGAAAATGATCCGCAGTTGCTGCGCGATGTCGAGCAACTTGAAAATGTGCGTGCACGGCGGGCCGCCCAAGCCGAGCACTATTTTGCTGCCAACGCGGCCGAGTGGGACGAAATCCGTTCGCTGCATGTGGATGAAGGACGGGTCGAGGCGGAAATCCTCAAACTGCTGGGCGACGCGCCTTTCGAAGCACTGCTCGATCTGGGTACGGGAACCGGCAGAATGCTGGAATTGCTGAGCGGGCTCTACCAGCGGGGCATCGGCATCGACGCCAGCCGGGAGATGCTGGCAATTGCCCGCGCCAATCTCGATCAGGCGGGCCTTTCGCGGGTGCAGGTGCGCCAGGGCGACATCCTCAACCTGGCGGTGGCTGAAGAGGGCTTCGACCTCGTTACCATCCATCAGGTGCTGCACTATCTGGAAAATCCCGCCATCGCCATCCGCAGCGCGGCGCGCGGACTGAAACCGGGCGGGCGGTTGTTGATCGTAGACTTCGCCCCGCATGATCTGGAGTTCCTGCGTGAAAAACATGCCCATATCCGCCTCGGTTTTGCTGCCGAGCAGATGAATGCCTGGCTGGAAGGGGCAGGGCTGGAAGTTCTGCAAAGCCTGCGCCTGTCGCCCAATACGGCGAAGAAGGAAAAATCCCTGGTCGTTACCCTGTGGCTGGCAGCCGACCCGAGAACGCCTGCGCCACATGAAGACAATCAGGCCTGAACCCATTGCAGTTGACGGAGTAAGACAAGGTGACGCTTTTTCAGTATTCCCACTCGGTTTCCTCGAGCCGGCAGATCAACGTCTCGTTCGAGTTCTTTCCGCCAATATCCGACGAAGCCAATGAGCGGCTGTGGACTGCAGTGGAACGGCTGAGCCTGCTGTCGCCGCATTTTGTCTCGGTGACCTATGGCGCGGGCGGATCGACGCGCCAGCGCACCATCGATACCGTCAAGCGGCTGGTCAGCGAGACAGACCTCGATGTTGCCGCGCATCTGACCTGCATCGACGCAGGCAAGAACGAAGTTGATGCGGTGGTGCGTGACCTCTACCGGGCAGGCGTGAAACGCTTTGTCGCGCTACGTGGTGATCCCTCCACCGGTGTCGGCAAACAATACCGCCCGCGCGAGGACGGCTATGCCAATGCTGCCGAACTGGTGGCCGGGCTCAAGGCCTTCGGCGATTTCGACATCACCGTTTCTGCCTATCCCGAGAAACACCCCGAAAGCCCGGATTTTCAGCTCGACATCGACCTCTTGAAGCGCAAGGTCGACAATGGCGCCACACGGGCGATCACCCAGTTCTTCTTCGACAATGATGACTATGAGGCGTTTCTCGAGCGGGTTCGCAAGGCGGGCATCTACATTCCGGTCGTGCCGGGCATTCTGCCGATCCACCATTTCGGCAAGGTGGCGAGTTTTGCCGAACGCTGCGGCGCGAGCATTCCCCACTGGCTGGCAGAGCGTTTTGCCGGGCTGGATGAAGATCCGCACACGCGCGAACTGGTGGCTGCTGCCGTTGCCGCCGAACAGGTTGCCGACCTGACGCGCCGCGGTGTCAGCGATTTTCATTTCTACACGATGAACCGGGCGGAACTGCCGGTTGCCGTCTGCCGCCTGCTCGGCATTCATGAACTGCAGCCGGAAAACAACCGCGAGGTTGCTGCCTGATCTCAGGTCCGTCTTGCTGCAAACAGCCTGCCGTCGAGGACGAGCAGGCCGAGACCGATCAACACCATGCCGCCGATGTGCCATGGCGACAGGCTTTCACCCAGAAAGACGATGCCCAGCAGCACGCCACTGACCGGCACCAGAAAGGTGACCAGCGAGACGTTGGTTGCGCCGGCGCGCGACAGGATGGTGAAGAACAGCACATAGGCAAAGGCGGTGCAGGGCAGGGCGAGGCCGATCAGCGACCAGACCGCAGCTTGCGAGGGCAGGGCGAAGCCTGCCAGTGTGCCGCTTGCCAGCATGTAGGCGGCCATCATCACGGTCGAGGCGGCGAGTTGCCCGGCAGCAACCAGGATGGGATCGATCCCCTTGAAGCGCTTGCCATAGACGCTGGCATAGCCGTAGCTGATGGTTGCCAGCAGAACGGCAGCCTGCGCCCAGGCGGATGCCTTCAGCCCGGCAAGCGCGTCGCCACCCATCAGCACGGCAACGCCTGCAAACCCTGCCAGAATGCCGACCAGCTTGCGGGCGCTCAGCCGCTCGTCGGATGTCAGGACATTGGCGATGAGCACGGTCCAGATCGGCGTCATCGCGTTGACGATGGAGGCAAGGCCGGAGCCGATCTCCTGCTGGCCGTAGAAGATCAGCGAAAACGGAATGATGTTGTTGAAGACCGCCATGCCGGCGATGGCACCGATGAACCATGGCGTGAGCTTCGGCATGCCGCTGCGAAACAGCAGCCATGCCCAGATGGCGATAGCTGCCAGCGCCACCCGGAAGAAAACAACGGCCAGAGGCGGCACTTCCTGGACCGCGATGCGGCCGAACAGAAAGGAACCGCCCCAGATCAGGGCGAGCAGCAGGAGCAGGCCCCAGGTGGCGAGGTCCATCACCGGCGCCGGGGGTATCTCCGGTTTTACCGCGTCAGAATTGGCCATGTATTGTTTTCCCGGCAATAAAACGATGTCCAGCAACAGCTTTGCGCAACAGGCAGCGTTTAGATCAGGCTGCGCGGGTTCACCACCCGTTTCTTGCCGGACAGGCTGCTCTCCTGACAAAGGGCGGCGGTTTTCCGTGGAAAGGTTTCTTAACCCTGACCGGCTATTCTTGTCTCATGGGAAACCGTGTTGTGCGTAAAATCGGTCTCGACCCGCGGCGGCGCCAGGTGATTGCCGCAGGCCCGCTGATGCTGCTTTCGGGTGCTGTCATGCTATCGGGCTGCGCCAGAGGCTCGTCGAGCCATGCCGGGCGCAGGCTGAGGACCAGCATTCACGAACAGGCGCTGGAATTTGACGTTGAGGACGGCTTTGCCCAGCTCAACAAGATTCGCCATCGCCGTCTGCTGCCGGCCTTCCAGATGGATCCCAAATTGCAGAAAGCTGCACAGGACTATGCCAACCTGATGGGAAGCCGTGGTCTTTACGGTCATGAAATCGGCCCCGGAACCGATTTCAGGACGCGCATCTTTGCCGTCGGGTTCGACAATTCAGCGGGCGAGAATCTGGGCGTCGGCTATGGTTCCATCGATGAGGCGATTCAGGGCTGGATGGATTCACCGGCCCATCGCAAGAACATGCTGAAAGCGCGCTACCGTCTGGCGGGCCTTGCCTATGCCTACAACACTTCAGGCCGAAACGAGCGCTATACCCATTTGTGGGTGCTGATCATGGGTGCTGAATAAGCGCTCAGGCGTTCATGTGCGCAGCTCGCTCACCATCCCGCCATTGATCCATCCGGTCAGATAGCCGGCCACGCGGCCAGCCGCACTGTCCGGATCATCCATCACCGAAGCCATCTCGCACAGGGTTGAAAACGGTTTTCCCGCCATGCCCTGATTGAGTAGCATGTGTTCTTCAGCATTGATTTCGTGGTAGCGGCTGCGCAATTCCTGCCGCCAGACCAGCAGGGGGCGGGGCTCCTTCGCCATTGCTGGAGCAGGTGGCTCATCCTCGTCCTTGAGCGCCTGAAAAATATCGAGCGCATTGGTGTTCAATGCCAGCAAGCGGACGGAAGGCGCAAAGAGGATGGTCAGACCGGCGATTTGATCCGGCGGCATTGCCGCCAGATCCTCCATGGTTGCCAATGATGCATCGGGCGCATCGAAGACATCTTCGAGCGCTTCCTCGATGGCTGCGATCTCCGCCAGCACCGGCTGGCCGCTGTAGCGCCCGTCGGTGGCGAGGAATTGCGGCAGGCGGGTGGAAACAAAGCGTGCGTTGGCATGGTTGGAGGGGCAGGCATCGAAGTAGCGGTCGGACATCCGGTAGAATTGTTCATCCCCGAGATAGGTCCAGAGCCTTTCATGGGTGTTGCCGAGAATTTCCGTCAGCCGCAGCTTGTAGGCATTCTGATAGACGGCTAGCCGTTTTGCCTTGTCCTTTCCGCGAGGCGCCTTGATATCGGACAGGGTGTGGCCGGATCGCTGCATGATGTCGGCCTGGAGACGTTCCTGCAGTGCGGCAAGGCTTGCCATAGTGCCACCTAGGCCGCGGTCTGCAGGCTGGCGGCCGGAAGCACCTGTCCGGCAATCTCACGGGCGCGGTTCAGTTCCGCCAGCAATTCTGCAAGGGGTGGAATGTTATCGTCACGCTCGATCATGGTTGAGACCGGACCGAAGCGCTCCAGCGCCTTGCCGTAGAGTTCGAACACCTCATCGCAGACCGGCTGGTCGTGGGTGTCGATCAGGCAGTCATCGCCCTCGCTGTGGCCGGCAAGATGAAACTGCACCACGCGGTCGGCGGGAATGGCGTCAACGAAGGCGGCATCGTCGAATTCGTGGTTCTGGCCTGAAACGAAGACGTTGTTGACATCAAGCAGCAGCCAGCAATCGGCACGGCGGGCGAGTTCGGCAACGAACTCCCATTCCTCCATTTCCGATTCCTCGAACTCCACATAGGAGGAAACGTTCTCAATCGCGATACGCCTGCCAAGATAGTCTTGTACCTGCTGGATGCGCGAAACCACGTGGCTGAGTGCTTCCTCGGTATAGGGGATCGGGATCAGGTCGTGCAGGTTGACGCCATGCACGCCGGTCCAGCACAGATGATCGGATATCCATTTCGGCTCGACACGTTCGGCAAGCGATTTGAGACCGGCGAGATAATCCATGTCGAGCGGTTGGGTGGAGGCAATCGACAGGGAAACGCCGTGCATGACCATCGGATAGCGCTCGCGGATACGGTCCAGCATGTGGATCGGCCGGCCACCCTGCAGCATGTAGTTTTCGGAAATGACCTCGAACCAGTCGATGGGAAGCGTGTCGCCGCCTTCCAGAATTTCGGTGTAGTGCTGCGCACGCAGTCCAAGGCCGAAGCCGAGAAATGGCGGTTTTTCGGGAGATACAGCTGTGCTGGCTGCTTTGGGTTCGGGCGCGTTCATGATGGCTGGTCTTGCGGCAGAGCTTTTTCAGCTATGATGCGGGAAACCCGCCAACGCTGCAAGCTTTGGGCCACAAGCGCTGGCGGGTGAAGTCTGAACAGGAAGCGATTAACCTTCGACAGTGCCGCCCTGTTCGTCGCATTCGGCCTTGGTCAGTTCCAGGAAGCCCTGGCCCTTGCAGGCGTTCAGGCCCTTGCAGGAAGAGCTGGCAGTCTTGCAGTCACTGTGGCCCTTGCAGGAGTTGACGCCCATGCACTGTACCTTGGCGTCCTGTGCCTGGGCACCCGACGGGGTGGCGATGCCTGCACCGGTGATGGCGAGGGCGAAAGCGGCTGCAGCAACGGCGGCGCCGGATTTTCCGATATGCTTCATGGTATTCCTCCATATGTTCGGCTTGCGTGTGTCTTCGGATTGCCCCGGGGCATGACTGCCCGTCGGCTGCAGCGAACATCGTTGAACGCAGCGTTCAACTACAAATAACGGTTGCGTGAGGCGGTTCACATGAATGTGAGGGGGAATGCCTAGCCGGGCAGATAGCCGCCTGCGGCCGGAGTCTGGAGCATGACAGCATCGCCTGCCTTTACCTCAGTCTGGTCGCAATGTTTGAGCGTATCTATGCTGCCGTCCTTTCGCCGGATCTGCGTCTTGCCGACTTCACCGTCGCCGCCGCCATCAAGCCCCTTGGGCGGATGATAGCGCGAGGATGACAGGATGGCGCAGTCCATGTCCTCGAGAAAGCGCATGATTCGCGTACAGCCGTCGCCGCCGTCAAATTTGCCCTTGCCGCCGGAGCCCGCACGAATTGAAAACTCCTCGAGAACGACGGGGTAACGCATTTCGAGCACTTCCGGGTCGGTCATGCGGGTGTTGGTCATGTGGACATGCACGCCCGATGCCCCGGCAAAGCCGCGGCCATCGTTCATTCTGCCCGCCGGTGCGCCGCCGCAGATTGTTTCATAGTTCTGGTAGCGGTCATTGCCGTAGGTCAGGTTGTTCATCGTTCCCGGTGCATTGGCGAGCGCCCCCAGCGCCATCAGCAGGCAGTTGGTGACGTGCTGGCTGGTCTCGGTGTTGCCTGCGATGACGGCAGCCGGATATTCCGGCTTCAGCATGCAGCCATCGGGCAGAATGATGTTGATCGGCTTCAGGCAACCGGCATTCATCGGAATGTCGGCCTCCACCATCAGGCGGAAGACATAGAGCACAGCAGCCCGGGTGACTGGCTCCGGCGCGTTGAAGTTGTTCTTCGCCATGGGCGAGGTACCGGTGAAGTCGACCGTCGCCTCGCGCTTTTGCCTGTCGACGGTGATCTTGACGGAAATCTGTTGATCGTTGTCGGTGGGGTAGGTGTACTGGCAGTCCGACAGGGCGTCGATGACCCGGCGCACGCTTTCCTCCGCATTGTCCTGCACGTGCTGCAGATAGGCCTGCACTACATCGAGGCCGAAATGGGCGACCATCTTGCGCAACTCGTTGACGCCCATTTCGTTGGCGGCGATGTGGGCACGGATGTCAGCCATGTTCTGATCGGGATTGCGGGCCGGCCAGGGATGATCGGTAAGGATCTTGCGCATGCCCGTCTCGTCGATGATGCCGCGCTTGACCAGCTTGAAGTTGTCGATCAGCACGCCTTCCTCGTCGATGTGGGTGGCGCGGGGTGTGGCGCTGCCCGGTGCCATGCCACCGACATCGGCGTGATGGCCGCGAGCGGCGACGTAGAACAGGATCTCCTCTTCGGCATCATCGAAGACAGGGGTGACGACCGTGATGTCCGGCAAGTGGGTGCCGCCATTGTACGGCGCATTGAGAATGAAGACATCGCCCGGATCGATGTTGCCCTTGTTCTGCTCGATGACCGTGGTCACCGAGCGGTCCATGGAACCCAGATGCACCGGCATGTGCGG
>JAGRLQ010000106.1:0-5741 GCA_020441735.1 Nitratireductor sp. | reverse complement strand
TCGACATGAACAGGTTGTTGAAGACTTCCAGCATGACCGGATCGGCTTTCGTGCCGATGGCGTGATCGCGTTTGAGTTCATCGACGCGTTCGAGAACCATGTGATCGTGTTTGGTGATGCGGGCCTGCCAGCCGTCTTCGACAACCACCGTCTGGTTGGGCTGTATGATGAGGGCCGGGCCCTTCAAACAATTGCCGGGCTTCAGGTCGCTGCATTCGCAAACTGCAATGTCATGCCATTGTCCGTTGGAGTAGAACTCCTTGACGTCGTGGGCTGCGACGATTTCATCGACAAGCCCGTATTCCTTTTCGTTGATTTCAGCGCCGCCGCCGACCGCTTCGACCTCGATTGCCTCGACGATCAGCCCCTTGTTTTCGAACACGAAACCGAACTGCTTGCGGTGGGTCTGTTCGAACTCGGCGATCATGCTGTCTGTCTCGGCAAGGGTGACGGGGATCGCCGTATCCGTGCCGTCGTAGCGAATGTGGGCACGGGAAAAAACGCTTACGGAAGAATCGCTTACTTCCTGTTCTGCAAGTTCCGTGCGGGTCTCTTTTTCAAGTTCCGATTCAACGGCTTGAAGTTCTGATTCAAGTGCCTTGCCGAGCGGTTTTACCAGTGCCCGGGTGCGGTTTGCCCTGATCCTGGCGAGCCCCATGCCATAGGCCGACAGAATGCCGGAGAAGGGATGGATGAGCACGGTCTTCATGCCGAGTGCATCGGCAACCGCGCAGGCGTGCTGGCCGCCGGCGCCGCCGAAACAGTTGAGCGCATATTCGGTGACGTCGTAGCCGCGCTGGACGGAAATCTTCTTGATGGCGTTGGCCATGTTCTCGACTGCGATCTTGAGGAAGCCGTCGGCCACCTCTTCCGGCATCGAGCCGGTTTCCTCTGCCAGCGCGGTGAACTTTTCCCGCACGGTTTCGGCGTCGAGTTTCTCGTCCTGATTTGGACCGAAGATCGCCGGGAAGAATTCCGGGCGCAATTTGCCGACCATGACGTTGGCATCGGTGACGGCAAGCGGGCCGCCGCGCCGGTAGCAGGCGGGGCCGGGATTGGCACCAGCCGAATCGGGGCCCGCCTGGAAGCGGCCATCCTTGAAGGTAAGGATCGAGCCGCCGCCGGCGGCGACGGTGTGAATGCGCATCATCGGCGCGCGCATGCGCACGCCGGCAACTTCGGTCTCGAAGGTGCGTTCCAGTTCGCCGTCATAATGGGAGACATCGGTCGAGGTGCCGCCCATGTCGAAACCGATCATCTTGTCGAAGCCGGCCAGACTGGCAGTCTCCACCGCGCCGACCACGCCGCCTGCCGGACCGGACAGGATCGCGTCCTTGCCCTGGAAGAGTTCGGCGGCGGTCAATCCGCCTGAAGACATCATGAACATGAGGCGGGGGCCTTCCCCCAGTTCTTCGGCAACCTGATTCACGTAGCGCCGCAGGATTGGTGAAAGATAGGCATCGACCACGGTGGTATCGCCGCGGCCGACCAGCTTGACGAGCTGGGAGACCTCGTGGCTGACGGAAACCTGGCCGAAGCCCATTTCGCGCACGAGTTTCGCAACGGCCTGCTCGTGCTGGGGGTATTTCCAGGAATGCATCAGCGCAATGGCAATTGCCTCGATGCCGCTGTTGCGAATCGCTTCCAGTTCGGTGCGGATGGCGGCAAGATCGGGTGCTTGCTCCACGGTGCCGTCGGCCAGAATGCGCTCATCGACCTCGATGACGGTCTCGTAGAGCTGTTCGGGCTTGACGATCTCCTTGGCGAAGATGTCGGGGCGGGCCTGATAGCCGATCCTCAGCGCATCCCGGAAGCCTTTGGTGATCAGCAGGGCAGTGCGATCCCCCTTGCGCTCGAGAAGCGCGTTGGTGGCAACCGTGGTCCCCATTTTCACCGTGTCGATGCGGTGCGAGGGGACGGGTTCGCCTTTCTTTACGCCCAGGAGGTCGCGAATGCCCTGAACAGCGGCGTCACGATAAGCTTCGGGGTTTTCGGAAAGAAGCTTGTGGGCGTGAAGCCCGCCTGTAGGATCGCGTCCGACAATGTCGGTAAACGTCCCGCCGCGGTCAATCCAGAAGTCCCATTTGCCGGCCTCAGCCATGCCCATTCTCCATTATCCAGTGATTTGGGATTGCCAACATCTACAATTTATCGATAAAATGTCAACGAAAGAAAGAGGGAATCATGACAAAAGACACAGACAAGGAGGGCGTTGGCCCTGTCGTTCTGGCCTCGCACCTTGCTTCCGGCGCGCTGCCGCAGCTTTCTGAAATGGAATATGTGCTGACGGTGACGACGAATGCCTTTCACCGCTGGATGGTGCGCTGCATGAATGCGTCCGGCCATTCGGGAATGACGCCGCTTGACGTGCTGGTGCTGCACGGTGTGCGTCACAAGGGGCGCGAGAAGACGCTTTCAGACCTGTGTGTTGTGCTCAATGTGGAAGATACCCATCTGGTCAACTACTCGCTGAAGAAGCTGGAGGGAATGAAGCTGCTGTCCACCGGAAAGCGCGGCAAGGAAAAGACCGCCAAGGTAACGGAAGAGGGGACCAGAACCTGTGAACGCTATCATCAGATTCGCGAGAGCCTGCTGGTGGAAAGCGTCCAGGAAATGGGGTTCGATGCCGGAGAACTGGCCAAGGCAGCCCGCCTTCTTCGCGCCCTATCTGGCCAGTACGATCAGGCAGCACGAAGCGCCACCAATCTGTAGGAAATCATGAGCCGGATTTTGAAACTCGCTCTGCCCGTCATGGCAGCATTCCTGATGACGGCCGCCTCGGCTGCCGGCATGTCTTCCCTTGCCGGTTCCGAATGGGGCATGGCGGACACGGACAGGCCTTTCATCCGGTTTGAAGCCGAGGGACGCGTGGCGGGCGATGCGGGCTGCAACCGGTTTTTCGGCAGTTACGAAGAAGATGGCGATGCATTGAAGATCGGCCCGCTGGGGACAACGCGCATGGCCTGCATTCCGGACATGATGGCGACCGAAAAGCGCTTTCTGGAGGCGCTCGGCAAGGCGGCAGCTTTCAAGCGCAACGGTACGAAGCTCACCATCAGCGATGCTGCCGGCGCTCCCCTGCTGGAACTCGTCCAGCACGACTGGGACTGAGCCCGGCAACCAGCCCTTTAAACCGGGAAAAAACTGACTTACACGGTTGCCATGTCGATCTGGGCAAATCTCGGCGAATTCATCTCAAGCACCGCAAGCCAAGCGCTTTCTGCGGTGATCGAATCGGTGCGCACGGTCTTCGAGGGCGATCCGGCGACCCGCAAACAGGTCGCCTTCTCGATCGCCATCATCGCGCTGTCAGCCAAAATGGCCAAGGCAGACGGCATCGTGACGCCGGAGGAAGTCGGGGCCTTTCAGGAACTGTTCGAGGTTCCAGAAGACGAGGCTGCCCACGTGGCACGGGTCTACAATCTGGCCAAGCAGGACGTTGCGGGCTACGAGTCCTATGCAAGCCAGGTCAAGGCCCTGTTCCCGGATGAGGCCGACATCCTTCGGGATGTGCTCGACGGCCTTTTCCACATCGCCAAGGCCGATGGCGTCATCCATGAGCGCGAACTTTCCTTCGTCGAGACCGTCTCGGGAATTTTCGGTCTCAGCGAAAGGGAGTTCGAGGGCGTGCGGCTGCGCCATCTGGAACCCGAGGAGGGCAATCCATACGTCGTGCTGGGCGCCGATCCAAGCTGGGATGACGAACAGCTGAAAGCGCATTACCGCAAGCTGGTGCGTGAAAACCATCCCGACCGGATGCTGGCGCGTGGCGTACCGGAGGAATTCCTGAAGATCGCCAGCGACCGGCTTGCGGTGATCAATCTTGCCTGGCAGCACTTGAGCAGGGAACGGGGGCTTTGAGCTTTTCAGCCGACAGCACGTGCCTGTGCGATATCGTGGAGGCAGTCAATTTCAACGAACGCCGTGCGCCGGTCGATATCCTGTTGCTGCACTACACCGGGATGGAGGATGGTTCAAAGGCGCAGGAATGGCTGTGCGTGCCCGAAAGTCAAGTCTCGTGTCATTATATCATTCACGAAGACGGGCGCATCGTTCAAATGGTGGCTGAAGACAAGCGCGCCTGGCATGCAGGTGCGGGAAGCTGGCAGGGCAGGGAGGATGTGAACTCCCGTTCGATCGGCATCGAGATCGTCAATCCGGGCCATGAATTCAATTACCCCGATTTCCCCGAAGCGCAGATCGCTGCGGTGATTGAATTGTGCGGCGACATCATTGCGCGTCATGAAATTGCGCCGCGCAACGTGCTGGCGCATTCCGATGTTGCGCCGGGGCGCAAGCGCGATCCGGGCGAGAAGTTTCCCTGGAAACGCCTTCATAAGGCGGGCATCGGTCACTGGGTCGAACCGGCTCCGCTTGCCGGCGGGCGGTTCCTCACCCTCGGCGATGGTGGTCCGCCGGTGGAAGCCCTGCAGGAAATGCTGTCGCTGTATGGCTACGGCATCGACCGCAGTGGCGAATTCGACCATCAAACCTGGCAGGTGGTTGCTGCCTTCCAGCGCCATTTCCGGCCTGAAAAGGTCGATGGCGTGGCCGATGTCTCGACGGTGGAGACGCTTTACCGGCTGCATCAGACGCTTGAAAAAGCCTGATCGTTTCGATCACGAACTGTTTCATGCCGCAAGGGAAGTTCATGGAACAGACACATTCTCGTCACGATTGAAACGCCTAAGGCGGCCCGGTCGGGCAGTCCGGGAATGGGGGAGGCTGCCCAGCGTAATGAAATAAAGGGGCCTCCTCATGATTACTTCTGTAATGCCAAGCGCAGTGCGTGTTGCTGCCGCTGTCGCCGGCGTGATCCTCCTGTCGGCATGCACGTCGACGCAAACGGCGACTTCCAGTCACAAGGAAACATATGCATTCACCGCGCCAGCGCTGCGCGCGATGCAGGCACAGGCGCCACAGAAGCCTGTTGTCAAACAGAACACTTCCAAGAAAGCAGAGCAGGTGAAGCGGCAGTTGGCAGATGCCAAGCGCAAGCTTCAATCCGCGCAGAAACAATTGGCTTCCTTCGACGCCATGACGAAGAACTTCAGCGAGATGCAGAAAACCCTGATGAAAAGCCAGCGCGACTATCTGGCGAAGAAGGTTGAGAGCGCGGAGACTGAAATCGGCAAGCTGCAAGCCTCTCTTGCGCCGAGGGGATCAACCGGAGCAGGCTCGGCCCGCTATCATGCACTGATCGCAAAATATGCCGGTGCCAACGGCATTCCCATCAAGCTTGCCCATGCCGTCGTTCGGGTCGAGAGCGCCTATCGCGCCAATGCCCGCGGCAGCGCCGGTGAGATCGGTCTGATGCAGTTGAAACTGTCGACCGCCCGGGCGATGGGCTACAGCGGTTCGGCCAAGGGCCTCTACAATCCGGAGACCAATATCCGCTACGGGATGAAGTATCTCGGTGAGGCGCACCGGCTTGCCGGCGGCTCCACCTGCGGTACAATCCTGCGTTACAATGCCGGCCACGGCGCCAAGCGGATGAACCCGGTCAGCGCCCGCTATTGCAAGAAGGTAAGCCGCTACATCTGAGGCCGGATGGAATGCGCCTTACCCTATCTTAGTCATCCTCGGGCTTGTCCCGAGGATAACTGCCGTTGTTGGCTCATTGACATCGGATAAATCACGGAATGGGTCCTCGGATCACCGCGGCTGCGCCGCTTGTCCGAGGATGACGCATTAAAAAGTTATCCCCGTCCCCAAATCCTCCCCCTATCCTTGACCCACTG
>JAGRLQ010000105.1:4766-26740 GCA_020441735.1 Nitratireductor sp. | reverse complement strand
GCTCAAATCCTACGGGGCTGCACTTCGCGAACTGGGTGTAACCGGCCACGAAACTGATGGCCGCTGGATCAACAACAGGGCTGAGAACAGTCACTTACCCCTACGACGAAGAGAAAGAGCAATGCAACGCTTCCGCCAAATGCGAAGTCTGCAGAAGTTCGCAAACATCCACGGCTCGATCCACAATCACTTCAACCAGGAACGTCATCTCTACAACAGACAGAATTTCAAGCAGAACCGCACCGCCGCACTTACGGAGTGGCGGCAGCTTTTTGCCGGCTAGGGCACAGTGTTTCCAGAAACCAGAGACTGGTTCGAGTTTGTCTGACACCACCGTTATTTGACCTAACCGCTTCTTACCATGTTACTGCGAGAGGATTACGGTTACCAGGCGCGGTTCCCACGTTATCAGCATCAGGATGAGAAGTGAGGCCAGAAGAAATGGCGTCAGCGGCTTCATGATAGCTGTTGGCTTGCAGCCCGATACGTTGGCTGCAACGAATAGTGCGGTGCCGACTGGCGGGGTCAGCAATCCGATTACGAGGTTCAGGCAGACAACGACCCCGAAATGGAAGGGGCTTATGCCGTAACTCGATGTCGCAATCGGAAGCAGGATCGGAACGATGAGAATAAGAGCAGCGATCCCGTCAATGATCATGCCTACGCCGAGGAGGAGAAGGTTCAACATCAGCATGAAAACGAAGGGATCGCTGGTCATTTGCTGCATGGTTACCGCAAGCATTTGGGGAATGCGCTCATAGACGATGATCCATCCGAAAACATTTGCGGCAGCTACAAGAAACAGGACCATCGAGCTGTTGGTAACGAGGCGGATAAGTATCTGGGGTACATGCGAAATATGAAACTCGCGATGGAAGATTGCACCAACGGCGAGTGCTGCGACTGCCGCGAGCGCGGCTGATTCCGTGGGGGTGGCTATGCCGCCGGCGATGCCGCCAATGATGACAACCGGGATGGTCAGGGAAGGCAGTGCGCCCAGGATGTCTGAAAGTGCTGCCCTTCGGGATTTTCTTTCCTCCCGAGGGTAGGCGTAGAAAAAGCCCATTATGGCAACGACAGAGATGAAGGCGATACCCATCAGAATTCCGGGGATGATACCGGCAAGAAACATGTCGCCAATCGATATCTGAGCCAGCACACCGTAGATGACAAACAGCATGGAAGGGGGGATGATCGGCGACATCAGGCCGCCGGCGGCCGTCACGGCAGTCGCGAACTCCCGGTTGTAGCCCCGGCGAACCATTTCCGGAACCATGACATGTCCCATCACCGCGATCTGTGCATTTGCGGAGCCGATGATGGCCGCCATCAGCAGGTTTGCCACCAGGTTGATATAGGCCAAACCGCCCCGTAGTGATCCGACGAAGACACCGGCAAAGGCGATCAACCGGCGGGTGATGCCACCTTCGTTCATCAACTCGCCGACCAGCATGAACAATGGAATTGCAAGCAGGCCGTATTTTTCGAGGCCGCCATAGAGCTGTTGCGGCATGGATTGGAAAAGGATCGTGTTGCCACTTACCACGATGTAGATCATGGCTGTCATTGCCAGCACCAATGCAATGGGCACCCCGGCCAGCAGCAGAACGGTAAATCCGATGGATACAATCACAATCAGGCCTCACTCAATCCGGATTGGCCAGCGTGCTGACCGGTGTTTCAACCGGTTTGCCTGCAAGAACATTGGCAAGTGAATGAATTGTTGAGTTGATCGCGAAGACGGGCATGACAAGCCACAGCCAGAATTTCGGAATTCCGAGTGTGGTTGTCGTTTCGCTATAAATAAAATTGTATGTTGAAGCAGAAAATTTCTGAAATGAAAAATCGGCTTTTGCGAGGCCTATCGGATCAAACCATTTGAAAGTCAGCCATAGGAAGATGCAGGCAAATACGAGTACGGCGATGTCCACAAGTTTGCCGAGCACCTTGGCGATTCCGGTAGATAGTGCATCCGGCAACAGCGTCACCGAAACGCTGGTTCCGTAGTGCAGAGATGCCGACGCACCAAGAAAAGCCATCCATACCATTGCGGATATAGCGGCCTCATCCACCCAGAACAGCGACTCTCCGAGGGTGCGTGTTATTACATTGAGAAGAATCAGAGCCGTCACAGCCACCGACAGGATGCCGGCGGCAGTTAGTTCGGCTTTTGCCAGGATTTTGCTTGCGCGGGTCAAAAAAAGCATCAGTGGACAAGGGGAAAAACGCGGCCGGCTGGGTATGCGGTCAGCCGCGTTTGCGTTGTTTACATTGCTGCTGCTTCAGCACGAAGCCGATCGATGAGAGGTTTTTGATCTTTCCACGTTTCCTCCCACTTTTCGACAACGCCAGGGAAAAATTCCGGTCCGACTTCCTTCACCTCAATTCCGGTCGCCTTGACCTGGGATACTAGCTCGGGCTCCAGACGGCCATATTCCGCCAAGAGGTCGTCCAGCGCCTTGGCCATGTTGTCGCCCACCAGCTTCCGGTCCTCTTCGGAAAGCTCTGCCCAGACGCGGCCGGAAACCAGACCGACCATTGGGAACATGGCGTGGTTGGTCAACAGGAGATGTTTGGCCCGCTGATCGAAGCGAAAGTTCATGATGAGTTCCAGGTCCACGTCGATGGCATCAACCTGACCATTGGCCAGCGCATCATAAACGTCCGGCAACGGCATGGGGGTCGGCGCAATGCCAATGATGTTGTAGAGGTCTCTGAAGGGCTTGAAGGGCGTGATCCGCATCTTCTTGCCGGCCAGGTCTGCAGATGTTTCGATAGGGGTTGTAGAAAGCATTTGACGCATGGCGGCGATACCGTAGCCCATGCCAAGAACCCCCATTTTTCCGGGAAGTTCCTCAAGAAGTTTTTGAGCTGTTTCTCCCTTGAGGAGTTTGGCACCGTCACCGACATTATCGACCAGGAATGGCGCATACAGCGCACCAAACGCCGGAATGCGGTTCGATACGTCTGCGATGGTTAGAAAAGCCATATCCAGCGCGCCGCTCTGCAACTGCTGAACCATCTGGCTTTCATCGCCCAATTGGCCGGACGGGAAGACGGTGACTGTGTGGGCACCGCCCGACTGCTCTTTGATCGCTTCACCCATGGCGGTGGCATATTTGCTCCAAAAGTGTCCGGCAGGCACAATAGTGCCAAGCCGGAAATCCTTGGCCATTGCCCCAACGGTGGCCGAAATCGCCAACGAGGCTCCCAAAGCAGCAACACAAACGGTATGTGCGAGGAATTTCTTCATTAATCTTCTCCCTTTTTGACTGCCACGTGCAAGTCGTGCCGGGCAGTTCTCTCCTTTAATCAATGGGTGACCGAACCTCCGTCGATGACGACAGCCTGCCCGGTCATGAAGGCGCAGTCGTCGGATGCGAGAAACAACAGTGCGCCAATGAGGTCTTCCGGCTGCTGGTCACGTTTGATGGCCCGGCTTGCGATGACAGGGCCTGTGAGCTTTTCGCGCATTTCCGAATTTGCCAGCACCTGCTCGGAGAGCACGAGGCCTGGCGCCAGTGTGTTGACGCAAATTCCGCTGTCGCCGGTTTCGCGGGCGAGTGCGCGGGTCATGGCCACGATTGCGCCCTTGGATGTGACGTAGTGGAGGAATCCAGGGGTTCCCTTGAAGACGGTTCCAGAGGCTATGTTGATGATGCGGCCGTAACCCTGGCGTTGCATGATGGGAAATACCGCTTTTGCGCAGATGAAGGCGCCGCGGACGTTGACGGCCATGACGCGGTCCCATTCTTCAGGATCGATCTCCCAGAATGCCTTCATTTTGAGCTTGGCATAGATGGCGGCATTCGAGACCAGGATATCAATTCGACCGAATGTCTCGACAGCTTCCTGAACCATTGCGCCAACTGACGCTTCATCACTCACGTCGGCACGGATGTATTTTGCTTCGCCACCATTACTGCAGATGGTTTCGGCGGCCTCGGAACCATTAAGAATATCGCTGACAATGACCTTCGCACCTTCCGCCGCCAGTGCTTGCGCATAGGTTGCTCCGATACCCTGAGCGGCACCGGTCACAATGGCTACCTTGTCTTTTACTCTGCCCATAATTTCATCCCTGTTTGTCCATGCGGCTACCTGGCGCCGATCACGCCAACGTTCTGGTAGACATGTTTAAGTTCGGTAAAATCCTGCAGGGCGTCGAAGCCATGTAGTCGGCCCAGGCCACTCTGGCGATATCCACCGGTTTCAGCTTCGGCAAACAGTTTGTTGTGATCGTTGATCCACACAGTGCCACGGTGCAGGGCTCGCGCGATGCGCAGCGCTGGAGCGCCGGCGTTAGTCCAGATGCTAGCAGAAAGGCCGAATACCGTATTGTTGGCCTTTTCCACGGCATCTGCTTCGCTTTCGAAGCGCTCCAGCACAACAAAAGGCCCGAAGATTTCTTCCTGAACGAAAAACGCGTCCGGGTTTTCGCTCGTTACCAGCGATGGTGTGAGAAAAGCAGATCCCTGTGGCGCCCCATCGGGAACGCCTCCCCGCAAAAGGACCTTCTCTGCCTGATCAAATGCGCGTGCGGTTGCATCTGCCACGGCATCTCGCGCGCAGGCATCCACCAGGGGTCCCATATGCGCGCCGTCATCCATCCCGTTTGCAACTTTCAGGGAACTCAGGGCGCCGGTCAGTGCATCTGCCATCTCCTCAAACCGGGAATCGTGGATGAGAACCCGCCTTGCCGCCGTGCATTGTTGCCCGGAGATGATCGTGGCAGCGTGGGCAAGATGCCTTGCGGCGTCATCGATACTGGCGTCGGCCAGGACGATTGCAGCCGCCTTGCCGCCCAGCTCCAGCGACAGTTTCTTGACCGTGTCCGCCGCCGCAGCCATGATTTTCTTTCCGACAGCCGTAGACCCTGTAAACGAAATTACATCGACGTTTGGAGACTCGACCAGAAACTGGGCGCCTTCGCTGCCGGTCTCGTGGAGGGTATTTACAACACCAGCGGGCATCTCCTCGACAGAATGTAGATGCTCAACAAGGCGTGCTGTGAACAGTGCTGTTTGAGTGGCGAGTTTCACAACGGTGGTGCATCCGGCGGCAAGTGCCGGGGCAAGCGAGCGGATCAACAGGACGGCAGGTGCATTCCAGGGGATGATAAGGCCGGCGACGCCCGCCGGTTCCCGCATCATTACGGAAAACTCACCGGGTGCTACTTCCAGATTGTGACCGGTGAGGTGTCGGGTGAGGCCCGCATAGTAACGTATTTCAGAGATGGCGCCGGCAATTTCACCCTGTGACTGAACCAGCACCTTGCCGTTGGTCTTGGTCAGAAGTTCAGCTAGTGCCCCGGCATTGCGCTCAAGATTGTCAGCCCATCTAAGCAAGGTCATTTGCCTCAGCCGGGGGTTCTGGGACCATGATGCCTTGCTGAAAGCGGTCCTGGCAGCTTGCACGGCAGCTTCGGCTTCTGCCTTGCCCCCATTGACAACGCTACCGAGGCTTTCGCCAGTCGCTGGATTGATCGAAGGGACTGTGTTGCCGGACAGGGCTTCCTGCCACTGCCCATCTATGAGGTTTCGGGCGATGGTCATGCGGCACCCAGTGTTTTCGGATTTTCAAGATATTCAGATAGATCTGCGCCGGCATCGGTTACGGCAGCCAGGTCGATGTTTTCCTGTCCGGGAACCCTAATCCGCTTGAAACGCATTTCAGTAGCAGACAGCGGCACTGTGGCGTCAAACCCGAGTTTCGAACCGACCCCATTGTCCGTTGAAGGATCAAGTTTCGAGGCCAGACTGTTATCGACCACAACGAGATCACGATGGGCTTGAAAACGGGTAGCAACCGCCCATTCCACCTGCGCCGGATCGTGTATGTCGACATCCTCGTCTACGACCATCACGTGTTTGATGTCGTAGTGTGCAGCCAATGCGGCCATGATTAAGTTTTTGCCTTCTCCCTCGAAGCGTTTCCTGAGCTGGACATAGAGGTGATAGCGGCACACGCCTCCTTTCGAAAGATGCACGTCGCGAACGCCGGGAAAGTTCCTCCGCAAGTCGGCCAGTATGGTTGCCTCACGGGGAATGCCCCCCAGGAGAAGATGCTCAAGCCCACCGCCAACGATCGTGTGGAAGATCGGGTTGCGGCGGCTGGTAATCAAGTCGACCTCGATAACGTGGCGCTTTGCCTGCTCACCATAGTATTGCGGGAACTCACCGAACGGACCTTCCATCTCCCGAGTGTTGGCGAGAAATCGGCCTTCAATGACGATTTCGGAATCCGCAGGTACCCGCAACTCGCTATTGATGCACTTGGTAACGGCTAGCGGGCGCCCGATCAGTGCACCTGCTATTTCCAACTCGTCCTGATCCATTGGGGCGATGGCCTGAGAAGCAAGCATCGAAGCAGGCCCGGCACCGATGACGACGGCAACATCCAGATCCTTGCCTTCCTCCTCGGCCATCTCCTGAAAAGCAAGAGTATGGCGCGGCAACAGCAATGCTCCCAGGCGTGCCTTGCCTGAAACCTGAAGCCTGTGGATGGAAACATTCTGACGTCCGGTTTTGGGATTGCGGACGATCAACAGGCCTGCGGTAATGTAGGCCCCGCTGTCATGTTCATTGTGTGTGGGAATGGGGAGCCTACCCAAATCTGGGTCGCGATTGACGACCTCGTGACAGAGGGCTTGCGGCACTTCTTCCCAAGGTAGTGGCTTGGCCGCGGCATTCTGAAAATGATCGAGAAGCTGACCATTCTCCACGCCAAGTGCTTCTGCCATCCATGACCGGTCGGACATCAGGCCGGAAACGACAATACCATCCTGACCACCAGGGTTGGGGAAAAAGGAGGCCATGCGGCCATCCAGCCGGTTGGCAATGCCGGCGAGTTCAAACTCCAGCGCAATGCCGGGTTTGGTAATGGCTAGCCGGCCGGTTTTGGAAAGATGCTTCAACCAGCTTCGCAAGTCGGAACAGGCTGCTGCCTGTGGTGCGGATGTCACGGCACCGGACGTTGAAGCCTCTTTTTCAGAGCTGGTCTGCAATTCGTCCTCCCATTCGAGAGGACACATTAGTGGCAGAAACTAATCATTGAAATTAATGTTATTTGATGTTTTACATCATGAAAAATGATAGGAATTGCCATGGAACTGCGTCAGATCAGGTACTTCATTGCCCTATATGAAACGGGCTCGGTAACGAAAGCTGCGCACCGCCTGAATGTGGTTCAACCGGCAGTGAGCATGCAGATAAGCAAGCTCGAAGAGGAACTGGGGCAGGTCCTCTTCGAACGCCTTCCCAAGGGCATGGCCCCAACAGCGGCAGGGGAGCAGGCCTATCATCTGCTTGCCCCGATTTTTCAGGAGTTCCGCTCGGCTCGCGAGCGTATCGAGAACTTCGGCGGGCGGGTGGCGGGCCAACTTGCCGTAGGCGTTATTGCCTCGGTATCCAACAACGCCCTTTCGGAATGTCTGCAGGGCTTTTGCACCAGATATCCGGATGTTTCCATGCGGGTAACAGGAGGTTATACGACCGATTTTCTGGACATGTTGCAGGTGGGACAACTGGACATAGCGGTCATCAATCAACCTCGTACGCGCAGCAATGCACCGGTAATCGAATTAATGAGTGAACGGCTTGCCGTCATATGCGCGCCGGAAACCGGTAGAGGATTGAGAGCTCCTCTCCGCTTGCAGGACATCGCCCAGCACAAACTTGTCATACCTTCCGCCCGGCATGGTCTGCGGTCGATCCTGGATCAGGCTGCCAGCGATGCAGGTATCCGGCTTCAACCGTCGCTTGAATTCGATGAACTCAAGACCATTGAGGATTTTGTCCAGAGAACGGATTTTCTGACCATTCTACCGCCGATTGCCGTACATCGGGCCCTGCGTGCGGGATCGCTCAAGGCAGTTGCAATCGTGCCGGAAATGACGCGGGAAATCGTTTGTGCCTACAGTTCCAGAAGGGGATTGTCTCCTGCCGGAAAACTCTTTGTCGAGGAACTCAGGGCCAGCATGACGGCAGCGATGCACTTTGAGAGCCATCAGGATTCCTGAGGTAATTAAACTCCATCTATCATAGGGGGTGATGCTTAGCATCATATATCCTGATTTGAACGGTTTGCAGCCAAATGCTTAAAGATGATGCCTGCAAAGGAACGAAACTTGAATTTGCCAACCAGCCACACCGTGCCGCCACGACTGATCGTCGGAATTTCCGGTGCATCTGGCGTCATCTATGGAATCCGCCTTTTGGAGTTGTTGAGGCCACTTCCTGTGGAAACGCATCTGGTGATGTCCAGATCGGCGGAAATTACGGTTGCCCACGAGACGGACATGAAGATTGCCGCCATTCGTGCATTGGCGGATGTTGCTCACAAGAACGAGGATATTGGCGCTTCCATCGCCAGCGGCTCCTTTCGGACATTGGGCATGATTGTTGCTCCCTGTTCGGTCCGCTCGCTTTCCGAAATTGCTTCTGGTGTCACATCCACGTTGCTGACACGTGCAGCTGATGTTGTTTTGAAGGAAAGGGGGAAACTGGTCCTGATGGTACGCGAAACGCCGCTGCATCTTGGTCATTTGCGTTCCATGGCAACGGTAACGGAGATGGGAGCCATTGTTTCGCCGCCAGTGCCTGCATTTTATGCCAAACCCCAAACCATTGATGAAATGATCAATCATACTTTGGGGAGAGCCCTGGACCAGTTTGGTTTCGACATAAAAGGTGTTGCCAGATGGAAGGAAGGTGAGTTGCTCTCCCGCGCCCGAAAACTGAATGTCGATTGAACCCAGTGTTAGCCCAGATGCCTCACTGCTCCGTGTCGATCGTGGTATCGACCAGTATGCCTAGTTCTCGCTGCCAGTTTGTTTTCTGGTTTAGACAGCTCAGATAAGTCAGAACATTTTGCATCGCTGCTGGTTTGGGCGGATGATTAGCAGGCTTGCCTTTTTCCTTTGAAAACAGAGCAGGCAGCGCACCGGCGAGAGCAAACTGTTCCAACCGTTCAGCTTCAATTTCCACCCTTTTGAGTTCTGAACGCAGGGTTTCACTATCTTCCGTCGGGAGTGCAGGGGGCGGAGATTTCATGGCGCGCCTGGCGGCGCGCAGAGGCTTGACGACCTCCTGATGCCAGTGACCTGCGTCACCATCCAACAAGTGCCTGATCTGGCGCGAATTCAGCAACAGACAATTCTGCCCGCACCACAGGCAGAACAGCAGCAGATTGACATCCAGGCCGGCTTTGTCCTGAAGTTGCAGGCAGGTGGCGCTCACTTTGGGCCGGCTGTAGCGGTCAAGCGAGAAATGCCAGAACCCGGAAGCATTGTGGACGTCCTCTTCGATCGCCACCAGTTTTCCCTTCGCACCTCGGGCGGTAGATGAAAGCGTTCCATGATAGGGCGAACGCCTTGCAGAACCAAGCAGGCTTGGTTCACTGCCGCCCGGCTGTTTTCAAGCAAGGCGGCAGTATGGAATCAATCATTTTTTCTGGCTGGCACCGGGGGCAGGGGTGTCTATGCCGGGTATTTCAATACCCGGATCTTCGGGACGCAGTTCCCGGCGCATATGGTCGTGGCTCGAACCGTTGAACATCGTTCCCAAGAAGCCGCGATCTAGATCACTGGTGCCGAATAGATAATCGCAGATCGGAAAGGTCAGATTGAAGTTCTTTGTCTGCATGTATCCAAGCACATGATGGATGTAGTGCATGCGGCGTACCGTGTTCACCAACGGAATGTATTTGAGATACGGATGACGCTCATCATCAAGATGGGAGAGCGTGTGAAGCCCTTCATACAGCAGGTAGTAGCCCGTCATCGTCAACACGATCATATAACCGGCATTGGCCGAAAACAGCCAGCCAGCAAGCAGGGCTGCCGGCAACGAGGCTAGGATGAATGCAACCGGGGCAAACAGCGGAAACAGCAGTGCCCGCCATTCCTTGTGGCCGGAGTAGCCAAGGTCGTGATGTGTGAAAAACTGATGATGCACCGTGCAGTGGCGTTTATAGACCATTTCCAGCCCCTTGACGGGGCGATGCAGCACATAGCGGTGTGCTGCCCATTCCACCCAGTTTCCGAACAATGCAATGAAGGGGATGAGCATCCATTCCCAGAAAGTCGGATTGTCGAGCCCCTGGATGCAGTACCACATCGTGCCAAATGTAATGGCAAGCATGGAAGAGAGGTGAATTACACCATGATACCATGGCGGTGTTTCTTCCACGAATTTCTTGCGAAAGCGCTTCTGGCGCTCGATTTCACGCTCATCGCGCTTGGGATCCTGAATGACAGCGGTGTTCATGATTTTCCTCCATGGCAAAAAGATCATGAGTAGATGCCGCAACCACGCTTGCCCTGTCATTCTCGCCAAAGACTGCTGCTTATCATCTGGAACTATTTTTTTGCCGTTGCGGCTGCAAAATCAGCGTAGCTAGCCCGCGCTACTGGAAACACCGGCCATTAGAGGCTAGAATTTCCTCATGACGACCGGTTTGGGCATCTTGACGGGAAAATTCGGCCGGGTGGCACTCCTCGATATGGACACGGGGTTGACCGCCCATGCCCATGCGCACACCCACCTGATTATAAAGATGAGCGGGCCTGATCAGGATTTTGCGGTTGAAGGCCGCGAGGTTCCGCTCACCGAAGACAGGGCTGTTCTGGTAAACTCCTGGCAGGAGCACAGCTATGCTCCGAGACAGCAAAATGAAAGAACGCTCTTTCTGGCTTTTTACATCGAGCCCGGCTGGTTGCACGCCTGTGATCCGGTTTTTGCCAGATGCGGGGAAGCCGACTATTTCAAACATCCATCGGCAATGATTACCCCCGATATTCGCCGGCGTGCCAATGTATTGACGGACATGGTTGGCGGGCAATCGGCCATGGCGGATAAGGTTGAGGATCTCGTAGCTGACATTATGGCGAGATTTGCCAGCCGGCACCAGCAGGGAAAGGCTGGTGTTTCACGCGCCGGCGATTACCGAATACGCCGGGCCATCCGCCAGATGCAGGAGGCTCACGATTGTCCATTCAATTTCGACGATCTGGCCCGGCATGCGGGCTTGTCCCGCTCCCGCTTCAACGTTCTGTTTCGCAAGACCGTCGGAGTGACACCTGCCATTTACGGCAATGCAATAAGGCTGGAAGCCTCGGTCAACGCACTGAAAAGTCAATCCAGCGCCAGTGAGGTGTCCGATCTTCTGGGGTTCAGTGCTCCGGCAAACTTCACGCGGTTCTTCCAGCAACATACCGGGGTTGGCCCCGCGGCCTACCGGCGGGCGATGGTGCGCCTTGAGGCCGGTAGTTGAGGCTCTGAGCCAGACAAACGGTGAGCAGGCTTCAGACGGAGACGATTTCCAGCAGTTTTGCCTGATCAGTACCATTTTCTGCATGTCCGGTCATGACGACCTGTCCGCGCTCGATTACGATGAACCGGTCGCAGACGCTCAGTGCTTCGTGAATGTTCTGTTCCACAAGTACCACTGACTTGCCTTCATCGCGCATCTGGCGAATGGCTGCAAAGACCTCAGCAACGATCATCGGCGCCAAGCCTTCACTGGGTTCATCGACAAGTACGATCTGTGGCTCGGCTACCATAATGCGAGCGATTGCAAGCATCTGCTGCTCCCCGCCCGAAAGGGTGGTGCCGGCCTGTTTTTCCCGTTCCTTCAACCTGGGAAAGCGATCAAAGACGGCGTCAAGTGCAGCCTGGCCGCCGTCATGCCTGCGGCCGAGCAGGCCAAGTTCCATGTTCTCGCGAACTGAAAGTCCGGGAAAGATGCGCCGGTCCTCCGGAACCAGAGCGATGCCCGCCCGGTTCACTGCATCCGGTTCTTTTCCGGTGATGTCGGTGCCAGCGGCGATAATCGATCCCGAAGTCGGTTTGACCCAGCCGGCGATGTTCTTTAGCAGCGTCGTCTTGCCGACCCCGTTGCGACCAAAAACGCCGAATACTTCCCCGGCTTCAAGTGAAAAGTCGATGCCTTGCAGCACATGACTCAGTCCATAGTGGCTGTGCAGAGAATTGACCTGAAGCATGATTTACCCATGACCAAAGTAGGCTGCCTGGACGGCAGGGTTTGCGCGGATTTCGGTTGGTTCGCCTTCGGCGAGTTTCTGGCCCTGATGCATGACGATGACGTGGTTGCTGAGATCCATTACCAGCCCGATATCGTGCTCAATCAGCAGAATGGAAACCTCGTTCTTCAGACCACGTATCATTTCAGCCGTATCTTCGGTATCGCCATGACTCATGCCTTGGGTAGGCTCGTCGAGCATGAGAATGGCGGGTTCGCTTGCAAGACACATGGCGATTTCAAGCCGCCTTTGTTCTCCATGACTCAGAAAACCAACCTGCTCGTGGGCTTTTTCGGAAAAGCCAAAACGCTCCATCAGCGCATCCACCTTTTCGGCGGCTCTTCCAATGCGCCGCAAGGGACGCAATGTATGGCTCAAGGGTTCAAGCCGCTGGGCTGCGAGACGCAGATTTTCCCGTACAGTCATTTCAAAGAACAGGTTGGTGATCTGAAAGGATCTTGCGACGCCTGCGCGCTGCAACTCGGCAGGGCCAAAACCGGTAACGTCCTTGCCACGCAGATGAACCTTGCCGGCTGCCGGGCTGATTGCGCCGGAAACAAGATTGAAGAGTGTGGTTTTGCCAGCGCCATTTGGGCCGATCACGGTGGTAATTGCGTTGCTGGCTACCTCGAAGCTGACATTGTCGACTGCCTTGAGCCCGCCGAAAGACTTTGACAGGCCGTCTATGGTCATGACCGTACTCATTGTCCTGTCTCTTTCATCGCAGCATCTTCGCTATGTGTTCCGGTTCTCTGAGAACGGTGACGCAGCCAGCTTTCGATCCACGGCTTGACGAGGCCCAGCAGACCTTTCGGCATGAAGAGAATGGCGCCGATGAAAAGCAGCCCGATGACGATGAGATGATGTTCGGTAAGGCTGCCGATTACGGATTTCAGCAGGGTGATGATCATCGCGCCGTAGAGTGCTCCGACAAGGGTGCCGGTGCCGCCGACAATGACCATGATGAGTGCGTTGCCGGATGTGGCGAAGTACATGAGTTCCGGTGACACGAACCCGCGCAACATCGGATAGAGAGCGCCCGAGATGCCGGCAATCAGTGCAGCAAGGACGTAGGAGACCATTCTTGGTAGCCAGGTGGAATAGCCGAGAAATGCTACGCGGTTCTCGTTTGCCTTCAGCGCCAGGATGATGCGGCCGAACGGTGTTTTGAACAGATAGGAGACTGCCGCGTAGAGCAGCCCGATCAATGCGAGGGTCATCAGGAAGAAGGCAGCCGGGCTTCCGGCGGACAAGGTTATCACACCCAGCGGGATTTCGATCACCGGCACGCCGATCAGTCCATCGGAAGCGCCCAGTTCGCGGGTGTTGTAGACCACCTTTGCGACGACCTGGGCCATGCCGAAGGTGATCAGCGCGAAATAGACACCGCGCACCCGGTTTGCGATCAGCCCGCCAACGATGCCGCAAATTAGCGTGATTGCGGTTGCTGCGCCCATCGCCGCCCAGAAGGACGGTACTTCGCGCAATACAAGGGCCGATGTGTATGCGCCGATGCCGAAATAGAGTGCCTGGCCGAGCGAAAGCAATCCGGTAAAGCCGAGGAGAATGTCGACCGACAGGGCAAGCCCGCCGAGGATCAGCGCCTCGGTTGCAAGGCGAAGATAGAAACTGTCGCCATTGGCCACGCCGATCAGGGCAAAGATGATTCCTGCAATAACCAACAGGCCGAAAAACAGGTGGTTGACCCGTAGTGAGATATCGAGTCGATCAGGCATGACCAATCCTCCCGAACAGCCCTTGCGGCCTGAATATCAGGACGACGACCATGACGCCGAACACGATCGGATCGGCCCAGACCGGGGAGATGACCAGACTTGAAATAGCCTGAACCTGAGTCAAGGCGATGCCGGCGAGGACAGCGCCCCAGATCGAGCCCATGCCACCGACGATGACGACGGTGAAGGCAAGGAGGATGAAATCACGCCCCATGGTGGGAAAGACGGAATAAACCGGTGCCAGCAATACGCCCGCCAATCCGGCGAGCGCAACGCCGAAGGCGAACGCGCCCGAATAGACCCAGCCCACCCGCACGCCGAGGGAGGCGGCCATGTTGCGGTCGTAAGATGCAGCGCGGACCATTGCACCGAGTCTGGTGCGATAGACGACGTAAGCAACCGCCAGGATCACGACTATGCCTATTCCAATGAGAAAGAGACGGTAGGTCGGGATGAATATTCCGAACAGGTCGGTTGCCCCCGGCAGGGGGTTTTCGGGCCGGTGGGTATTGGGACCAAAAAGAATCTTGAGCAAATCCTCGATGATGAGCCCCAACCCGAAAGTTAGCAGGAGGGTCGACACATGGCGGTCCCCGCCATCGTAAACCCGCCGTATCAGATAGCGCTCCGTGACGATGCCAAGTGGTATCATCAGGATCGGGACGAGTGCGATCAGCACCCAGTAGTTGAACCCGGCAAGGCTCAGCGCCAGCGCGCCGAAAGCGCCGATCGCATAAAACTCGCCGTGGCTCATGTTGATGACATCAAGCAGACCGAAAATGATGGTCAGCCCGAGCGCCACAAGGATCACGGAGACCCCGAGGGCCAGTCCGTTGAGCATTTGCGGAGCAATCACAAAATGCAGGTAGTCAGCCATCGGGATCTCTACTTTCCGCTGTCAGGTACTCAGAAGCGCTCGCAGGTGTCGGCTCCGATGGCATCTTCACCGGCAATCGCGTCAGCAATGGTGAACTTGCCGCCTTTGACCTGGACGACATACATTGGCTGAACGGTCTGATGATCCCCGGCGCGGATGGTTTTACTGCCCTGGGGTGTTTGCCAGCTTAGTCCCTCGAGTGCCTTGCGCACTTCTTCGGTACCCGTACCACCGGCCTTTTCAACAGCGGCCTTATAGGCGAACAGGATGCCGTAGCTGTCAGCACCATAGAGGTCCGGATCGTTTCCGTTCTTTTCATTGAACTTGGCGACAAACTCCTTGTTCTCCGGCGTATCGATCAGCGGCGAATAGCCAACACCGGTGATGAAGCCTTCGGCAGCATCACCGATTGCACCGATGTTCTGACTTGTCACGGTCCCCGAAGCGCCCAGTACAGTCAGCCCGTCGCGAATACCGAACTCCTGCATCTGGGTGAACAGGCGAACAGTGTCGTTGCCGGCAACAGATGTGTAGAGGACTTCAGGTTTGGCGGCCCGGATATGGCCGAAATACTGCGAGTAATCCTTCGCATCCAGTGGGGCAAATACCTCTCCGGTGGATTCAGCGCCAATACTTTCGGCATTCGACTTGAATGCAGCAACCGTGGAACGGCCCATCTCGTAGTCTGGCCCGAGATAGAAGATTTTGGCGCCGGGTTTCTTCTGTTTGACCCAGGCTGCAAGTGCTGCGGACTGCTGTCCGGCACGGGCATTAACGCGGAAGACGTTGGGCGAGCACTTGGCGCCCGTGATTGCGTCGGAGAACGACACGGTGGTAGCCAGAAGCTTGCCCGCACGTTCTGCGACCTGGCCAACGGCCAATGTTGCGCCGGAATTCACCGTGCCGGTGAGAAAATCGACATTTTCCACCGTGTAGAGCTTTTCTGCTTTCTGGACGGCAACTGATGGGTTGGCCTCGCTGTCTTCGTAGATGAGCTCGATCTGCTTGCCCATGATCCCGCCACTGGCGTTGATTTCTTCGGCAGCCATGTCTAGACCCCATTTCACCTGCTGGCCAATGCCTGCGTAGGTGCCGGAGATCGGTGTGACGACACCAATGCGAATGGAGCCGTCTGCTGAAAGGGCGGTTGAAGCGGTCAATGCCGCCAGCGCCGCACTCATGATGGTTGTGGTAAGAACTTTCACTGGTTTCTCCTCCTGTTTAGTTCCTTGCAGTCAGGTGCCCTTGAATGTCGGCGCCCGTTTCTCGTGAAAGGCACGCACGCCTTCCGCGAAATCGTCCGATTGGCGAAGACGGCTGTAGGCATGGCCTTCAAGCTCGATGCCGGTGGCAACCGTTGCGTTTTCGCTATCGTTGAGAAGTTTCTTTGCCGTTCGCTGTGCAAGTGGCGAAAAGGCCCGCAGTTCCTTCACGAGTGCTGCTGTTGCCTCTTCGAGCTTGCCGTCCTCGACCAGCTCTGTCGCAATGCCCCAGTCAAAAGCCTGCTGCCCGGAGATACGCCGTGAGCGCATGACAATATCCTTGGTGCGGGCAATGCCGATAATTCCCTGCAGGCGAGCTGAACCGCCCGAACCCGGTATCTGGCCAAGTTTCTGTTCGGGTAACGCATACCGGCAGGACTGTGTGGCGATCCGGAAGTCGCAAGCGAGCGAAATCTCGAAGCCGACACCGAAGGTGTAGCCCTGATTTGCCGCAATCACCGGTTTTAATGCTCGCCAAGGGGCTGCAACATTGTCCGCGAGATGGCTGACATGTTCCGGTGAGGCCTCCAGAAAACCCTTGATGTAACCGCCGGAACTGAAGTGTTCACCTTCAGCCCGAAGAACGATGACCCGGACGCGCCCATCTGCATCAAGGGCTTCAAATGCCCTGCGCAGTTCATCGCGCTGCGCCATCATGATGACATTCATCGGGGGGCGGTCGAGTATGATGTCGCCACGTTCGTTTTCGGGGTCGATAACGACGTTGAATCCGTCGAATTCGTGGGTAAGTGCGTCAGCTGCAAACTGCATGTTCATAAGATCTCCACTGGCGGTCTATTCTGCTGCTTGGTCGGGTTCAGGGTTGTATTCTCCCGCGACCAGATGCCTGCGCAGGAGTTTCCCCACTGGGGATTTTGGTAGTTGGTTCACGAAAACGACGCGGCGGGGTCGCTTGAAGTTTGCAAGGCCGGAGTCGCGGCAATGCTGGTCAAGTTCTTCGGGGGTCACGGGATGCTTGCATTTGACGAAGGCGGCAACGACCTTTCCCCACCGCTCGTCGGGCAGGCCGACAACGGCAGCTTCGTCGACAGCGGGATGGAGCGACAGGCAGCTCTCCACCTCGACCGGTGAAACATTCTCACCACCGGTAATGATCATGTCGTCAACCCGGCCGGTTACGAACAGATCGCCATCCTCGTCGAAACGGCCGCTATCGCCAGTGAAATACCAGCCGTCGATGATGGATTTCTCATTGGCGTCCGGCCTTTTCCAGTAGCCCTCGAATGCCTCGTCGCTGAGCATGGAGGCGATGATTTGCCCCTCGGTACCGGGAGGTGCCATCTGTTCAGGATCGCGTGTGTCCATCTCGACAACCCTGATGTGCTGGTTGATTCCCGCCTTGCCGGCAGAACCTGGCTTGCGAACAGCATTTTGCTCGACAGTGAAGGTGTAGATTTCGGAGGAGCCGTAGTGATTGACGAAGAGTTCCGGGGCAAAGGCTTCATTGATCTTCTTGAGCAGACCGTCGGTCATGGAGGCGCCGGCGAAGCCCAGGCGTTTGACGCCAGAAAGGTCGGTGGAGGCAAACGTGCTGTCCGCCAGCAGGTCATGGTACAGGGTCGGCACGAGGTAGAGGCTGGCAATACGCTCCTGTTCAATGAGCCGCAGTGCGTTGGTTGCGTTGAAACGGGGCAGGCACACGAAGTAGCCGCCCAGAAGGGTCATGGCAATCAGCGAGCGCACGCCCATGGTGTGATAGAGCGGCATGACGCCAAGCGTGCGGTCACGATATGGCATCATATTCTGCGCGATGTGGGCAATGGCCCCTGCACGTTCCGCCCGATGCCTGCGTGGCACGCCTTTCGGCCGGGCGGTCGTGCCGGAAGTGTAGAGCATGACCGACCAGTCTTCGGCGCTGGCGACGGGCCCGGGCGTCGAAGGGGATGAAGCGATCATGCCGGCATAGGTGATGGTGCCGTCCTGACCGGTATCGTGGGCAATTTGCGGCAGTTGGGCGGCTTTTTGCGAAGCAGCCACCGCTTCCGCGCTTGAAGCGTCAAATATCAGAGCTTTGGCCCCGCTGTTCTCGATGAAGAAGTCGAGCTCTTCGGCCGTTGCCCGCCAGTTGACCGGGACAATGGTGATGCCTGCCAACTGACAGGCCCAGTGAATGCTGGCGGCGGCATGATTGTTTTGCAGTGCCGTCAGCAGTCTGTCGCCGCGGCGCAGTCCAAGCTCTCCCAGACCGCCGGCAAGAGATGAAATCTGTTGAAACCACTCGCCATAGCTCAAGCGCAGATCGCCATCGACGATGGCAGTCGCATCGGGGTCGCGTTCAACAGTTGCGACGAGGGTTCTGCCCAGATCAAGCATCGGCAGTCTCCTTTTGAAGGGATTTGGCTGCTTCAAGCGCAGCATCAATGATTTGCCGGTAACCGGTGCAGCGGCACAGATGGCCGGAAATTACGTCCCGGATTTCATCTTCCCCGGCAGCAGGATTTTGTTGAAGCAATGTATCGAGCGACATCAGGATGCCCGGCGTACAGAACCCGCATTGCAGGGCATGATGGCGGCGAAAGGCTGCCTGCAGAACCGAGAGCCGTCCGGTCTGCGGTGCCATGCCTTCTATTGTTTCGACCTGTGTGCCATCTGCCTGTGCTGCCAATGTCAGGCAGGCGCGGGCAAGCCTGCCATCAATGCGTATCGTGCAGGCACCACAGACACCATGCTCGCAACCGACATGGGTTCCGGTGCGGCCAAGTTCGTGGCGCAGAAAATCACTGAGCAACATGCGCGGCTCAGCTTGCCCTTTCACCGAGCGGCCGTTCAGTTCGAACTCGACGGGGTGCTTTTGTCCGGCCTTCAGGTTGCGCATTGAAGGGCCTCCCCGATTACCTGTGCTCCCAGATTTCGCACGAGCTCGCGCCGGTAACGGGCGTCTGCATGCAGATCGCCACGGGCATCCAGTGACCACGCGAGTTCATTGAGTGCGTCGGGGATGCCGCTTACCTCCAACCCGTCGAAATCACGAATGAAGGGAATGTCATTGACGCCGCCGACGCCAAGGCGAACGGATTTGCCGCGGGCAATCGCGGCGCAGGAAACGATTGCGAAATCTCCCTTGCGGCGCCCGATTTCGCGGAAGGCCGTACCGGCTTTCCCGTCCGAAACCGGAAACCGAACCGCCTCGATGAACTCGTCGTCTTCCTTGCAGGTCAGCATGGTACCCGAAAAGAAATCTGCTGCCTGTACGACCCTGCGCCGTTTCCGGCTGCGTAAGGCCACTTCACCGTCAAGGGTGATCAGTGCAAGCGGCAGTTCCGCGCTGGGATCGGCATGTGCAATCGAACCGCAAACCGTGCCGCGCGAGCGGGTCTGGGCGTGCCCGATCCATGGCATCATCTGCGCAAGCAGTGGCAGTGTTTTTGAAAGGCCTTGCCATTCGGCAAGCTCTGCCTGCCTCACCGCTGCCGGTATGACTGTCTTGCCATGCTCGATCGTCACTCCGGTGAGTTCTCCGACATGCATGATGTCGATTAGTATCGAGGGTTGGGCTAAGCGCATATTGAGCATTGCCATCAGCGATTGCCCGCCTGCCAGTATCCGCGTGTCGCTTCCGGCATTAGCTAAAACCGACAGGATATCCTGTGTGGTGAATGCGCGGATGTAATCGAGGGGAGGGGGTTTCATGACCGCCTCCCCGTCAATGCGCGCAGACGGGCCAGCAGGGAACCGCTGTTGGCGGATTTGCCGCCGCCAGCGCGTTTTCCCAGGGCTGTGAAGAACTGGCGAATGATGATCTTGGCAGCGCCGTCCAGCAATCTTCCGCCGACGGCAGCAACCTTGCCCCCCACTTTCGCCTCGTATTGATAGGAGATGATGGTGCCTTGATGGCCATCGGGTGTCAGCGTGACGTATCCTGCACCTTCTCCCGAGCCGAGTGCGCCAGTAGTCTTTCCGCTCAGCAATACGCTGTGTGGCGGGTTCAAGTCCGACAGGGCTATTTCTGCCCTGTATCTGCCTTTCACTGGCCCGACACCAAGCGTTACATCTGCGCTGAAAGCTGTCTCGGAGCGTTTTCTGACGCTATGGGCGCCGGGGATGATCGCCGCAAGCTGGTCCGGATCCATGAGAAGATCCCAGATCTCTTGCGGCGTCGCGCGAACCCGGGCATCACCGGAGCCGGAGAGACTTTTGCCTCCGCTTCTGCCCGTGTCGCGCGCTTTCCTGAAACCTTCCGGGGCTTCCCGTTCGGGCTCCAGAAAATGCATGAGTTTTGCCGGGGTGAGCGGCAGTTCGAGGTCGATCCATCCGTGTTCGCGCCAAAGTGCGTCACCGACTGCATTGGCAATGCAGACCGGCGTCGACATGCAGTTGCCTTCGCCAACGCCCTTTGCCCCTAGTGGTGTGAAGGGGGACGGCGTGGAAATGTGGAGGATTTCCAGTTCGGGAATTTCGTGGACGGTCGGAACTGGATAGTCCGCAAATGTTCCGGCGAGGAAAGCGCCGTCTTCGTCATAGGCGTATTCTTCGTAGAGTGAGGCGCCGACGGCTTGGGCAAATGCGCCCCGGATTTGCCCCTCGACCATTCCTTCATGCAGGATCGTCCCGCAGTCGTGCATCGTGGTGTAGGAATCGATCCGGATTTCGCCGGTGCCGCGGTCAATCTCAACGCCGCAGAAGTCGAAGATGAAGGCGTGGCAGAGAGAAGAGTTGATGCTGTCGTCCTCTGCTGGTGCTGTCAGCTCCGGTGCGCTCCATATGGCGGTTTCGCGGACAGGACAGGGGATTGCATCGGGCAAAGTTGCTGGCGCCCAATGGCCTGCCGAGGCAATTCTTGCAAATGCGACTGCGTTTTCGGGATTGTTACGCGCAGCGATCTTTCCGTCAGCAAACACCATGTCTGCAGGTTTGGCGTTGAGTTGGCTGGCTGCGATTTGAGCGAGCCTTTCGCGCAAGCGGTCGGCGGCTATCTTCACGGCACCGGCGGAAGCACTAGCAAACCGGCTTGAATAGTTCCCGGCAGCGATCGACCAGGCATCCTTCGCGGTGTCGAGTTCGGTAATGACATTCACGCTTGAGGGATCAATGCCGAACGCATCTGCCACGATGCCGGCGGCAACAGTCTTGTGGCCCTGTCCCTGGGGTACACTATCGAGTTGAACCGTGACTGTACCTACGGGATCTATGGCGATTGTTGCCGAAGACTGTGCGCCGTTCTTGGGGCCTGCCTTTGCACGTTCCTGCGGCGTCAACGCCGTGGAGAGGTAGCCCATGTTGGACACGGAAGGCTCAACCGCCGCCGTCAGGCCCACGCCGTAAAGTCTTCCTTCCGCGCGTGCCGCATCCCGTCGTTCGATCAGTGCCTTGTAGTTGTCGCTGGAAAGGGCAACCGCGAGGGCCTGCTGATAGTCCCCGGAATCGTAGATTGCACCGCTCGCCGTTCGATACGGGAAGCTGTCTGCCGGAATGAGGTTTTTCCGGATGACCTCAAGATGATCGAGTTCAAGTTCTTGTGCGATGCGCTGGATGAGACGTTCGAGCGCGAAATATACCTGCGGTCCGCCAAAACCACGATTGAGCCCCGTCGGCGTCTTGTTGGTCATCACCACGCGGTTGCGAACTACCAGATTTGGAATGTTGTAGGCGCCGCACAGGTTGCCGTGCATACGGTAGAGCGTGGCGGGCTCTGGCGCACGCAGATAGGCACCCACATCTTCGATTTGATCCCATTCAAGCGCAGTGATGCGTCCACTATCTGCAACAGCAGCCTTGAGCGTGATGCTCCTATTGGTTGCCGATACGGAGGCTGTCAGATGCTCCAGACGGTCCTCGATCCATTTGACCGGTCGTCCGGCGATCCGGGCGCAGGCTGCAAGCAGCACGATATAAGGGAAAACACCCTGTTTTACGCCAAAACTGCCGCCGGAGTCGGGCGGGGTGCGAAGGCGAAGCCGGTTGCCGGGAACGCGCAGCGAACGGGCGATGACCGGGTGAATGGAAAATGGTCCCTGGAAGTTTGCCAGGATGTCATACGTCTCCCCGTACGGATCGTATTGAGCGATCAGGCCATAGGTTTCAATTGGTGTGCATGA
>JAGRLQ010000105.1:0-4537 GCA_020441735.1 Nitratireductor sp. | reverse complement strand
GCCAGTACTACAGCGACCGGCTCCCCGGCATAGCGTACCTTATCCTGCGCAAGCGGCCAGCAGTGGATCGGGATTTTCACACCAACCATCAGCGGGTCTGCGATTTTGGCGAAATCTGCTCCGGTGATAATCGTTACAATACCGTCGAGCGCACTGGCGGTGGATGTGTCGAGGGAGGTTATCCTAGCGTGGGCGTGGGGTGAACGCAGGATGGCCGCATGCAGGGTTCGGGGTGGTTCGGCAAGATCATCAAGATAACGACCGGCACCTGCAAGCAGCGCTGCGTCTTCCACGCGCTCCGTACTGACCCGGTGGTCTGTTTCCAGAACCTGATGCAAGCTTTTTCCTCCCGCGGCACAAATTCTCTGCTGTGCCTTGGATGGAAACTAGTCAGTTCCGGCCATGGAAACCGATGAACAAAAATCCCGCTTTTTACCGAAAAGTCTCAATTTCGCAAAAATTCGGCGACGTCGCCAAGGCGTGAGATTGATCGGAAATGGGAAGGCGCGACGCCTGCATGGTCGCGGAAGAAACGTGTAAAATGTCCCTGAGTGCTGAAACCGAGTTCGTGAGAAAGCTCGCCGAAACTTATGTCGCTGTTGACGGCGGCATGTACTGCTCGCTCAAGCCGGACCACGTTCATGAAAACACGAGGTGTGACACCGGTAGAGCGTTCAAAAACCCGGAAGAAATTGGCACGGCTCATGCCGGAATTCTCAGCCAGCCGATCGACACTGTCCGGCGTAGTAGGGTCGCTGCGGATGAGTGAAATTGCCTTGCGGATGCGCCAGTCCACCGAGTTTACCTGGGAATTGCTCCGCAGCATCGAGCCTACGCTTCTCCACTCGGTAAAACGCTCAATGACTGCAATCATCAGTTCGCCGAGCAGTTTCTCGTGTTCGGCAATGGCCGTGGGCGCATGTACCATGCTGGACGACAGCTCAAGGGTCAGCTTGGTGATCAGCGGGGTAACTTCTCCCGCGGTAGAACCGAAAAATCCTGCTTCCCCGCTGGATACCCAGTTGGAACGGAAGCCGGCAAGCCAATTGGGTTCTATGTAAAGTGCCAGGATAATTGTCCGCGGCGCTTCTGGCCGGTGGACATAAGCGTGAGGCGTCCATGCATTCACCAGAACGGCCGTGTTGTCAGTCAGGGGGGCAACACGGTCGCCGACCAGGAATGAGGTATCTGCGCCATCCACCTTCAGCAGGACATGGCAATGCGGATGGGCATGGCGCACGAGCGACCTGTCCATATCCAGCAACGCTACCCGGCCAAACTGCCCGATTCTGATCCGCAGAGCATCTGACATCATAAAAATCTAGCACCAACGCCAGGACAATTCCACAGGGAAAGTGTAGCACCTGGAAGTATGGCTAGTGCGAAAGGGGCCTGTCAGAATAAACCGGCAGATCAGGCGACAGCGATCTCATAGCGTTTGTGGATGACCCAGATCGGTCTTGTCAGAATAAACCGGTTGATCTGGCAAGTCGGTGTTCGTAGCGTTTATGGATGACCCAGATCAGCCCGTTTCGCTACTTCAAGACTTCACCCGAAGTGATCCGCCTGGCCGTGATGATGTATGTCCGGTTTCCGTTGTCGCTTCGTAATGTGGAAGACCTGCTGCATGAACGCGGGATCGATATCAGCCATGAAACGATCCGGTATTGGTGGAACCGGTTTGGTCCGATGTTTGCTTCGAACATCAGGCGAAAACGAGTTCAGCGGCTGAGATCGTACTCGAACTGGCAATGGCATCTCGACGAGATGTACGTGAAGATTAACGGCGAGATCCACTACTTGTGGCGTGCAGTTGATCATGAAGGCGAGGTTCTCGACTCTGTTGTGACGAAACGTCGTGACAAACGTGCCGCATTGAAATTATTGCGAAAACTGCTGCGCAGATTTGGCGAGCCGGAAACCATCGTCACCGACAAGCTCAAATCTTACAGGGCTGCGCTTCGTGAACTGGGTGTAACCGGCCACGAAACTGATGGCCGCTGGATCAACAACCGGGCAGAGAATTCTCACTTACCCTTACGACGAAGGGAAAGAGCAATGCAGCGCTTCCGCCAAATGCGAAGTCTGCAGAAGTTCGCAAACATCCATGGCTCGATCCACAACCACTTCAACCAGGAACGTCATCTCTACAGCAGACAGAATTTCAAGCAGAACCGCACCGCTGCACTCGCCGAGTGGCGGCAGCTATGTGCCGGTTAGGGAAGGGCACTTCCGCAAACCAGAGACTGGTTCGAGTTTGTCTGACAGCACCCTTCTGGAAGTCTGATAAAGTTGTCAGCCTTGAACCACAGGTGTTTGAACTCGTCGCATTTTTCGCCGAGCGCCCGGGCCAATTGGTAACCCGAGCTGACCTTGTCGATGTCATCTGGGGTGGTCGCATAGTCTCCGATTCGACCATCTCCACACGCATTAACGCAGTCAGACGCGCCATCGGCGATGATGATCCGAAACGACGAAAGCTGGAGACGTTATCGAAGCGCGGATACCGGCTCGCCGTCGAAGTCGTGCAAGGCATCGGCAATCATTCCGTCGATGAGCCGGCCAAAACTCCAATCAGGCAATCGGTAAAAGCAGCGCGCTCCCAGGACGGAACCATCATTTCACATGCAACCAGCGGCAATGGCGCTCCTTTGTTGCGGGCAGGCCAGTTTCTTACCCATTTGAATCTCGATTGGGAAAGCCAGATTCGCAGACCGCTTTTGGATCAATTTGGAGAGCATTTCTCGCTAACGCGATACGACCAGCGCGGCACCGGATTGTCAGGCTCACCGGAAACGGATTACTCCCTCGAGCGATTGGTGGAGGACATGCTTGCGGTGGCCGATAACGCTGGCCTCGAACGCTTCCCGATTTGGGCAAGCTCACAAGGTGTTCCCGTGTCATTGGCATTTGCCGCCGCTCATCCTGATCGAGTAAGTCGCATGGTTCTCTATGGTGGCTTCGTTCAGGGAAGAGCAAAAAGGGAGAACGGAAAGCACCTGGGTCTGGCAGAAACACTGATAGACCTGATTGCGGAAGGATGGGGCAAGCCGGATGGAGCGTTCGGGAAGGCCTACACAACGCTTTTCATGCCAGATGCGACCTCCGAACAAATTGAAGACATGTGTCGCATGCAACTTGTCTCGGCATCGTCAGATACTGCGATTGCATTGAGGCGCGCGATCGATTCATTTGATGTCTCAGACCTTGTTGCAAGTGTAGAGGTGCCAGTGCTGGTCATCCATTGTACTGATGATTCCGTGAACCCGTTGGAGCAGTCACGTTTGATGACTTCCCTGCTTCCTGATGCAAGTCTTACGGTCGTTGATGGGCGTAACCATGTGCCGCTTCCCGGTACTGCGGCATGGGAGGTAATCGTCAGTTCCTCGATCGATTTCTTGAAGACAGTCTAAGAAACTTAAGGTCATTCAAAGTCTGTTGTTGGCACAAAGCAGGCACGTATCGCATGTCGCAAATTGAGCAATCCCTGCAAAACCAATGTCTCAAAAGTCCGCGTAGATGACGTCAGCTTTGAGCCCAAATTGACTCAATCTATGATCGCATATAGGCGGCTGCCCTCTGACCCCCTTGTTGACCAAGAAGGCGCAAATCTATGAGCAAGAATTTCATTGGCAGTTGCCTGTGTGGAGTTGTCGAATTTCAGATTTCTGGAAAATTCGAGAGTTTCTTTCTCTGTCACTGTAATCGGTGCCAGAAGGACACTGGGTCGGCGCATGCGGCCAACCTCTTCTCGTCAGTGGCCGTCATCGATTGGGCTCAAGGCGAGGACAAGGTCAAGACCTTCCAAGTTCCAAAGACACAACATGAAAGGAGCTTCTGTTCGGAATGTGGCTCTGCGCTTCCGACTGTTCAGATGAACGGTGAACTTTTGGTGGTTCCCGCTGGATGTCTTGATAGCTCAATCGACATCCGGCCAAGCGCTCATATTTGCTACTCCAGTCGCGCCGAATGGGACGATGATCTGGACAGAGTACAAAGACTGGATGACCTACCGGGTCAGTAGCGTTAGGTTGGCACCCGCCTCGATCAGAAGTGTCATTGGGTGCCTGCCACCAATCTCAACTTTGTCCGCATAGCTGACAGCAGCTTCGAGCCCATAATTGACATGCTACCGGTTGGGTCGTTTACTGAATTGGGTATTGTCAGAATAAACCGGTTGCTCTGGCAGGGTCGGAACCATAGCGTTTGTGGATGACCCAGATCAGCCCTTTTCGCTACTTCAAGACGTCGCCTGAGGTGATCCGCCTAGCCGTGATGTTATATGTCCGGTTTCCGTTGTCGCTTCGCAATGTGGAAGACCTGCTGCATGAACGTGGCATCGATATCAGCCATGAAACGGTTCGGTATTGGTGGAACAGATTTGGACCATTGTTTGCCGCCGGCATTCGCCGAAAACGGATCCAACAGCTACGGGCGTGGTCAAACCACAAATGGCATCTCGACGAGATGTACGTGAAGATTAACGGCGAGATCCACTACTTGTGGCGTGCTGTTGATCATGAAGGCGAGGTTCTCG
>JAGRLQ010000104.1:7859-16031 GCA_020441735.1 Nitratireductor sp. | reverse complement strand
ACTGGAAGGCCTGGGCGATCAGCGACGAGCAGATTGCCTTGGTCGGTTCGCCTGAGCCGAAGGCGATCATCCGCCGCCGCCAGCGGACCGGCACCGGCGGCGTCGGGAAGAAATAGCGCAGCAGGTCGAAGATGTTGCGCGTGTCGTATTTGAGCCCGATCTTCGAGATCATGAAATCGACCACCTGCTGGCGGTCTTCCTTGGTCAGCCCCACCGGCCGGCAGATGCGGGTATTGTAGCTCTTGTAGCGGTCGAGCGAGGTGGCGACACAGCCCTCGCCGAGGTTGACCTCGATCAGCACGCAGGGCCCGCCATGCTTGGGATCGGTCGCGCCCAGCACGTCGCCGACATAGAAGGCGGCGTGGCTCCAGGTCGATTGCGTCAGATACTTGATCGAGGCGGAGACGAATTGGTTGCCCTCAACCAGCAGGATGTCGCCCGGCTCCAGCGTGCGCGAAAGCGTTTCGGGGTCGGACGGCGTATAGGGCTGATAGCCCGAGGACTCCTTGACCAGTACCCGGGTGAGGAACCTGCCGATTTTGTCCAGTCCGCGATCGAAAATGCCCATGCCCAAGCATCCGGTTGTTCGGGGTTCCGGCAGGCGCCTGCAATATTCCCGGTGGCGCGCCGGGCTCTCCGGTTTGTCCTGCCGCAGTTGTGGCGCGGATGTGAAGTGCCGTCAAATCACGCCGCTTCACATTGCACTTTCCGGACCTTGCGGGGTCTCTGTCCACCGCCGCCCGGCCTTGTAGAGCGGTGCGAGGACCGCAAAGCGGATTGCCTGAGATACGAAGTTGCGGACATTGATAAGATGGTTCTTCTTGGGAAAAGCTCCTGTGGTTCTGACGTGTTGTCAGGAGCTTCCGGTAGTTGGCATTAGCTCCGGCCGACAGAGCCATGTTTTCATTGTTCTGAAGGTATGCTTGGGGCGTGGGCAGACAGCCGCGACAATGGGCATTCAATTCTTGGGGATGAAGTTTGAACCTGTCATTGCATCGTTCTCTTATGTTTCGAAAATACGTTATGCGACAGCTCGGATCATATCGAAATTGACCATTTTTGTTTGCCTGGAGAGAAACTTCCGGGGCTACCAACTAGATCGTGGAACCTAGCCTACTAGCCTTTAGCTTCCGCCTGGACATACGCCAGTAGGCCCCGGAAAATCTATGTGAGGCAGAGATATATCCCTGCCTCACTTAATATTTGGTAGATAAACTAGCCCAAATCGGGGCATGTTATTCATAATCCGCGATAACAATCTCCAAGGGGTTTCGGATTACAGGATTGCTGATCGGTATTTCCTTACTACCTGACCGGTAGATCAACGGGACGATCAAGCGTTTATCAAGCTTAGGAAAGCAGTTTGTACCGACATGCCTGCCGAGGGCTTTTCCAACAGAGCCCCCGATGAGACCGCCACCTCCGAAAAGGCCGCCTGCGTTTGCAGTGCTGGTACCTGCGGCGATTACGGTGATTGCTGCTATGGTGATTGCTTTAAGAGTTTTCATGAGACCATTCCTTCCACGTTTCTGGCCGTGAAAATGCGGGCCGGTTGGTAGCCAGCCCGCATATTCCTTGTTTAGAGAGAAACAAAGCCCAAAATCGGACCCTGAAACGTCATGGTATGACAGGGTGCACCGAGGGGATTCATGGGACCCGGTCCAAAGCGGCCGATCGGCGTAGTGCAGAAATTGCCAAACTGCGGGGCCTGCTGCATTGGACGAGCAACCTGCTGCATCCTGGGAGCGTGCTGGGGTTGGGAAACATGACCCTGTTGTCCCCGTGTGCCACAGTCACCTCCTCTGAAGATGTCATTGACACAGTGGCCGAGCTGATTGCCGATCATTCCGCCAATGGCAGGCTGGCCAACTTCTGCTCCTGCAACGGTTCCGATGGCTGTACCAGCAGCTACAGTGCCTGCCCGTGCAAGGGGCGTTGTGATCGGATTTTCGACATGCTTGTCGAGAAATTTCCCAACAGTGCCCCTGATGAGACCGCCATCTCCGAAAAAGCCGCCTGCGTTAGCAGTGCTGGTACCTACGGCGATTACGGTGATTGCTGCTATGGTGATTGCTTTAAGAGTTTTCATGAGACCAATCCTTCCACGTTTCTGGTCGTTTTAATTTGAGCTTTGGTAGAGCTCGTTCCACGAAACACATCCATGTGAAGTTGGTAGCTTCTTTGAGATGTGATGAACAACGGTTGGTAGCCACTGTTCATGTTGAGCACTTTCACCGTTTGTTAACCATAAAACCACGACAGATCGTCACTAAATATCATCAAGTTTTTCATTCTCCTCTCAGAAACCATAGAAACAATCAGTCCGTGATCATTTCTGGTGAATACCGCTTTTGCTACCATGCTTAATCACTTGACATCATAGCTACTCATTTCCCATCATTTTCCATCAGGGAATGATGGGGAGATGCGAGTTTGTTGAATTCTTTTTCAGAAGATCAGAAGATACAGGTTGCGAGTAATCTGCGAGGAGTGCTTGCGCGGCAACGGTTAACTCAAGAGGGCCTACAAGGTCTTACTGAAGAAAAGAATCCTCCTGGATTATCCATCGCCACGATTCAACGGGCTGTAAGAGGTGAATTTTCTGAAAAGACAATTCGCATCTTGGAAGCGACGCTGGAAGAAAACCTTCTTGATCAGGTTATGCTTAAGCAGGCAGTGTCTGACAGTCGGTGGGGTGGGTATGCTTACGCAGCAGTCGAGCGCTATATCGGCGATTATCTATGTTGCCGCCGTTCTTTCGGGAACCGGGATACCGTATATATTTATCACTTGAGCATTGATTGGGACCAGGAAAACGCTTGTCTCAAATACAGCGATAGAAACAGTTTTGGCGGTGATTACAGTCAAACGGGATATGTCTGTATTCCACCTGCTTCAACATTCCTGCACCTTCTAACGCTGGAGCAGGGATCCTGCCGCCTGATAACTGTAACCCATATGCTTGCAAATATGATGATGCGGGGGGCCGTTTTAACTATGTACAATCCGAAAGGGGTTGTCTTCACGCCAGCTTGTGCTCCTATCCTCATTAAGAAAATCACAGAAGAAGATGCCGCATCCTCGTTGGTTGGTGAGTACAACAAAGGTGATGAGCAGGTTGCTGATCTTGTAAGGGAACTCGATGAAATCCAAGAAAACGAACTTATTTCAGTGATACGAACCACGACTGGTTAGTTATATCATTCAGCCACCTCGCTTTGCAGCCCGCTATGGGATGCGGATGACCGCCAATGAAATCCGCAACTCATCAGAGAGGATAAAGGCACCCGTTTCCTTGCCGTCAGAGAGCTGCAGTTTCATCAGCCGATATACGCCTTTACGATATCCAACTGCGAGTGCCCAAGCTTTTCAGCTATGGCAACCCGCCGCCGCCCGGCTTTCCCAGCGCCGGCTTTTTGGCCACGACGAAGGATTGCCAGTGTCCTGCAGAGCATCGCTTGACGATTAATCAATCGTTTGATTAAATCACGCATCGGTGAGAACCGGAGGTAGCAAGGGGCGGCCAGAGATGGCCAGGGACACAATGGCGAAAGCGATGAAATCTCCCCCCGGTAAAATTGAAGGGGGCAAAGCGCAGGATGCTGCTGCAGAAGCTTCCGGCGGCAGCCGCGAGGCACTGATCCGCGCCGCCACGATCCGATTCGGCGAGGAAGGCTTTGCCGCCGCCCCGATCCGCGCGATCGCCGCCGATGCCGGGGTCAACCTGTCGCTGATCTCCTACTATTTCGGTGGCAAGCAGGGCTTGTACGAAGCCTGTGCCCGCGACATCGCCGGCCGTCTCTCGGCAATTGCCGGCCGTGCCATCCTGCCCTTCGGCGGCGAGGCAGCTGAACTGCCGCCCCCCGACATGGCGCTTGCCGTGATCGAGCGCGCCATTTCCGCCATGGTCGATTTCCTCGTCCGCGACGAAGCATCCCACGCCGTCACCCGTTTCATCATGCGCGAACTCGGAAATCCCGGCCTGGTGGTCGACATTCTCTATGACGATGTCATGCACCCGGTGCACACCGCTGCCTGCCGGTTGTGGGCGGCAGCGACCGGCGGCGAGGCGGAGTCGGCTGCGGTCAAACTCGCCGTCTTCTCGCTCATCGGCCAGATCGTCTATTTCCGCATTGCCCGCCCGGTGGTGATGCGCCGTCTCGGCTGGCAGGAAATGGGGGAAGCCGAAGCCGAAGCCGTCAAAACCGCCGTCATCGCCAATCTGCGGGCCGCCGCTATCGCTGCCCGGCAAAAGAACGCAAAGGCGAATTCATGAAGAGGAAAAACCCATGAGCAGCCTGCTTTGCTCCCTGCCGCTTGCCGCCACGCTGATCCAGGCCTGCGCCGCCCCGCCGCCGCTGGCGACCGGCTATGTGGAAGGTGAGTTCGTGCTCGCTGCGCCTGTCGAGACCGCGCGGGTCGAAACCCTTGCCGTTCGCCGTGGCGATCATGTTGAGGCAGGCGGCATGCTCGGCAGCCTTGAAAAGCGCGATGCGGAAATCGCCGTTGCCCAGGCCCGTGCTGCCTTGGCCGAGGCGAAGATGAAGCTTGAAAACCTGCGCACCGGCCGCCGCGAGGAGGAAATCGCCGTGCTGGAGGCCTCCCTCGTTTCGGCAAATGCCCAGGCAAACGAGGCCGAGCGCACGCTCGAGCGCCAGCAGAACCTGATCACGCGCGGCGCAACGACGGCTGCCCTGCTGGAAGATGCGGTGACGGCGGCCGAAGTCGCCAAGGCCAGGGTGGCGGAAGCCCGCGCCAATCTTTCCGTTGCCCGGCTTCCTGCGCGTCCTGCCGAGATTTCTGCTGCCGAGGCCGGTGTCGAACAGGCGCAGGCGGCGCTTGAAAATGCCGAATGGCGGCTCGACCAGCGCAAGCTCACCATTCCCGTCGCCGGCACGGTCTATGACATCATCCGCCATCCGGGCGAGATTGCCGGCCCGCAGGCGCCGGTGCTTTCCGTCCTGCCGCAGGGCGCGGTCAAACTGCGTGTCTATGTGCCCGAACAGGCGCTGGCGCGGATTTCCGTCGGCAGCAGGCTTGCCGTCAATTGCGACAATTGCGCGGATGGGCTGACAGCAAACGTTACCTACATTGCGCCCGATCCCGAATTCACCCCGCCGGTGATCTACTCGATCGATAACCGCCAGAAGCTCGTCTACCTCGTCGAGGCAGCACCCGATGGCGGCGCGCGGCAGTTGAAGCCCGGCCAGATCGTCGACGTCGATCTGGAGAAATCCGGCAGCGGCGTGGAAGCCGGACAATGAGCGAAGCACTGTCTCCCGCAAACGGCGCACCGCCTGTCAGCAACGGAAACGAGCCGGTCATCGACGTGCGCAATCTGGTCAAACGCTTCGGCGACAAGACCGTGGTTGACCATGTTTCGATGAAGGTGGCGAAGGGCGAAATCTCAGGCTTTCTCGGCCCCAACGGCTCCGGCAAGACCACCACCATCCGCTGCATGTGCGGCCTGCTGCGGGCTGACGAGGGCGAGGGCAGGGTGCTCGGCCACGACATCCGCACCGAAGCCTGGAAGATCAAGCGCGAGACCGGCTACATGACCCAGCGCTTCTCCTTCTACGAGGATCTGTCGATCCGCGAAAACCTGCAATTCGTTGCCCGCCTTTACGGGCTGCAGCCTGCCGCCGTCACCGAAACGCTATCCGACCTCGGCCTGACCAGCCGCCTGAACCAGCTGGCAGGAACCCTGTCGGGCGGCTGGAAACAGCGCCTGGCGCTTGCCGCCTGCATCATGCACAAGCCGCAATTGCTGCTGCTCGACGAGCCGACCGCCGGTGTCGATCCCAAGGCGCGGCGCGACTTCTGGGATGAAATCCACCAACTGGCCGCCGACGGCCTGACCGTGCTGGTCTCCACCCACTNNCACTACATGGACGAGGCCGAGCGTTGCCACCGTATCAACTACATCTCCTACGGCAGGCTGGTGGCATCCGGCACCGTTGCCGAAGTGCTGGCGTCCGCCGGCCTGACCACCTGGATCCTGGAAGGGTCCGACCTCGGCATCATCGCCCGCGAACTTGTCGGCATGCCGGGTGTCGACCAGATCGCCCCCTTCGGCGTCACCCTGCATGTGGTTGGCCGCGATGCGGCAGCGCTGGAGCGTTCGGTAAAGCAGATGGCAAAAGCCCATGGCGTTGCCGCCGAAAGGGGCGAGACCAGCCTGGAGGATGTCTTCATCCAGTTCATGGCTGAGTCAACGGATAACATGGCAAATGGTTCAACTGCCGCAGGGGGTGCGTGACATGGGCCGCTTCTTCTCCCTCGGCCGCCTGCTCGCCATGCTGGCCAAGGAATCGATCCAGATGCGCCGCGACCGCATCACCTTCGCCATGATGCTCGGCATTCCGCTGCTCCAGCTCGTCCTGTTCGGCTTCGCCATCAACACCGATCCCAAGGGCCTGCCGGCGGCACTTGTTTCCGCCAGCCAGGACCGGTTTACCCGCGCCATGGTGAGCGCGCTGGAACTGACCGGCTATTACCGCTTCCGCCAGGTCGGCATCAGCGCCGCGGAAGCCGAGATGCTGATCGAGCGTGGCGACGTTTCCTTCGTGGTGACGATCCCGTCGGATTTCGCCATGCGCGTCGAGCGCGGCGACCGGCCGCAAATCCTCATCGAGGCAGACGCCACCGATCCGTCGGTTGCCTCCGGCGCCGTTTCGACGCTGGAAACGGTGGTCTCAAATGCGCTTCTGCGCGAGTTGGGAACGGAAGCTGAAACGGCCCGCAAGGCCGCCAACGCCATGCAGGTAGTCGTTCACCGCCGCTACAATCCCGAGGGCATCACCCAGTACAACATTGTGCCCGGTCTGCTCGGCGTCATCTTGCAATTGACCATGGTGATGATGACGTCGATGGCGCTGACCCGCGAGACCGAGCGCGGCACGATGGAAAACCTGCTTGCCATGCCGGCCAGCGCCACCGAAATCATGCTCGGCAAGATCCTGCCCTATCTGGTGGTCGGCGCGGTGCAGGTCGTTGTCGTGCTGGTGGCCGCAAAACTGCTCTTCAACGTGCCGTTCTTCGGCTCGCTCACCCTGCTGCTGTTCTGCATCCTGCTGTTTGTCCTCGCGCTGGTCCTGCTCGGCTACACCATCTCGACATTCTCGCGAAACCAGATGCAGGCCATGCAACTGACCTTCTTCTTCTTCCTGCCTTCGCTGCTGCTGTCGGGCTTCATGTTTCCCTTCCGTGGCATGCCGCTCTGGGCGCAATATCTCGGCGAAATCTTCCCGCTTACCCATTTCCTGCGGGTCATCCGGGCCATCATGCTGAAGGGAGCGGAGTACCCTGCCGTCTCCGGTGAGGTGATGGCACTAACCATCTTCGCGCTGATCTTTGCGGCGCTGGCACTCGCCCGCTTCCGCCGGACGCTGGATTGACCGTGGATTGCCGCCGGACCATCTGCCATCCGGCTGCGGCAATGCGCCTGCAACGTGGCTGCGATGTTGACTTGAACCGGTCAGGCAGTAGATTAGAATCATTCTAAATCTATTGATCTGCTTTCACGACATTCAGGTGCCGGCACCATGGTTCTTTCGCTGATCTCCCGCTTTGCGGACTTTTCAAAACGCCATTTCGACGACCTTTCCGAGCAGGAAATCCTGGCGCTTGCCATCTCGTCGGAAGAAGATGACGGTCGCATCTACGAAGCCTATGCCGACATGCTGCGCGAGGAGTTCCCCGATTCGGCGAAGATCTTCACGGAGATGGCCGAGGAGGAGGACGAGCACCGCCGCTGGCTGATCGACATGCACAAGGAAAAGTTTGGTGAAAAAATTCCGCTGATCCGCCGCGAGCATGTGCGCGGCTTTTATGCCCGCAAGCCGATCTGGCTCGCCAAGGGAACGCTTGCCACCATCGGCGGCATCGAGGCGATCCGCAAGCAGGCAGCCGACATGGAAACCCAGGCCGCCCGCTTCTATTCAGCCGCCATGAAACGCTCCAAGGATGCCTCGATCCGCAAGCTGCTGGGCGATCTTGCCCGTGCCGAGGCAGGTCATATCGGTGCTGCCATGAGCGCGGAGAAAAAACACACGCCCCAGGATGTGCGCGAGGATGAGGAGGCTGCCGAGCAGAGGCAGTTCGTGCTGACCTATGTCCAGCCGGGACTGGCCGGGCTCATCGACGGTTCGGTCTCGACCCTGGCGCCGATCT
>JAGRLQ010000104.1:0-7848 GCA_020441735.1 Nitratireductor sp. | reverse complement strand
CCTTTGCCACCCAGGATACCTGGACCACCTTTCTCGTCGGGCTTGCGGCTTCCGTCGGCGCCGGTATTTCCATGGGCTTTACCGAGGTTGCTTCCGACGATGGCGTGATCTCGGGCCGCGGCTCGCCGATGATCCGTGGCGTCGTCACCGGCATCATGACGGCGGTTGGCGGCCTTGGCCACGCGCTGCCCTACCTGATTCCGGATTTCTGGCTGGCGACCTATGTCGCCATCGCCGTGGTCGTGCTCGAACTGCTGGCGATCACCTTCATTCAGCACAAATACATGCAGACGCCCTGGCTCAAGGCGATGCTGCAGATCATTCTCGGCGGCGCGCTGGTGCTCGGCGCGGGCGTGCTGATCGGCAGCGGGTGAGAGCCGTCTGGCCCAAATGGTCTGTCTGAAAATTGCAGAACCGGATTGCACGGATTCAGGTTGACCTGTGGCTAACAGGCAGACGAACCTGCACCTGAGCCTTGCCGAAGGGCAGCAGGGCAACGCATATCAGGGAAGCATCGGAGGGCAGGCCATGATCGAGACCTATCGCGGAGTGGTTCGCCCACACCAGCTCGACCACATGGGGCACATGAACGTGCAGTGGTATACTGCGGTGTTTGACGAGGCCACCTGGCATCTGTTTTCGCTGCTCGGGCTGACCAACAGCTATTTCAAGTCAGAGATGCGCGGCATGGCGGCGGTCGAACAGCACACCAAATACCTTGCCGAGGTAATGGCGGGCGATCTGCTGGTCTGCCGCTCCAGGCTGACCGGGCTGGAAAACAAGGTGCTGAAGTTCGAGCATCACATGTTCAACGCCGAGACGGAAACCCTTGCCGCCACCACCAGCCTGGTCGGCGCCCACCTTGACCGTGAAATCCGCAAGGCCTGCCCGTTCCCCGGATTCGTCGCGGAAAAATTCGCGGAACTGGCTGACTAGCCGGAAGCGGAGCTGCTTCCGGTTCACCAGCCATGTCACGGCGCGGGCGTGCTGTCCGGCGGATATAAATCTAGGTATTTACGAATTCCTCCGGGCGATCTCGCGGTAAAGTGCCTCCGGCGATACGCCCAACTCCCGGGCGAGCGCGATGCGTCCACCTTTGGCCGGAAGGCCATCGTCGTTGAAGGTCAGCCATGCATCGAGCCGTTCCGCCACGGTTTTAAGCGAAAGGATTTCAGCGCGCAGGCGGGTAGAGCGAATTTCGTTCGCCATTGAAGCCATGCAGTTGGCAGCAAAATCGTGATTTGAGATCAGCGCCAGAAAATCGGCACGATCAATTTCGGCCAGAAGGGCTGCTGTAGCTGCAATGCCGTCGCAATGGTAATGGCTTGCAAATGCTGAAGCCTCAGCCAGCATGTCTCCGTTACCGGCCCGCTGGAGTATGACAGGTTTGCCGTCAGCAGCGTGGCGCAGCAATTCGACAAATCCTTCCAGCACGAAATGAACTGAGCGGACCGGGTCGCCACGATGGAAAATCCATTCTCCCTGAACGCATCTGTGCCTGCGTATCGTGTCGGCAGGCAGAAGGTTTTGGAGATGCGTGAACATGATAGCAATCATATACGCGCTGTAACTGCTCCGGCAATATGGACCCGGTCGAGCAGCAATTTTCAGATGCTTTCAGACAGGGAGTGATCACCATGGGCAAAAAACTCTTCTCAGCGGTTGTCGCCGGAATGACAGTGCTGTCCACTGGTATCGGCGCAGCTTCTTCCGCCGAAGACGAGCGTGAATTTGTCAAAATGCCTGCGATGATGCAGGAGCACATGCTTGCCAACATGCGTGACCATTTGCGCGCAATCGACGAAATCCTCGGATATCTGGCCAATGGGGATGTGGACGAAGCGGGCAAGGTGGCCGAAAGCCGCCTTGGAATGTCCTCGCTGGAAGCTCATGGCGCGTCGCACATCGCAAAATTCATGCCTGAAGGAATGGCACAGGCCGGCACTGAGATGCATCGTGCGGCCAGCCGTTTCGTCATTACAGCGCAGGATGCTGAACTTGCACCCGGCCGCGAAGCACAGCACGAAGTCTATCGTGCGCTGCAGGAAGTGACATCGGCCTGCAATGCCTGCCACCAAGGTTATCGTATCAGGTAAGCTGGAACTGCTCGAGCTTGAGGTTCGGCCCGGTTTTAAAGCGGGTCCCCCGTAAGCACCCCTACCTTCTGTTCACCAGCCATATCCCCGCGCCGACCAGCGCAAGGGCGATGATCAGCCCGGGGGTCAGTTGCTCGCCGAAGATCAACCAGCCGAAGACGACGCCGAAGAGCGGCGTCAGAAAGGCATAGCTTGCCACGCCCGATGCCGGATATTTCGACAGCACCCAGAACCAGACCGTAAAGCCGATGGCGACCACGCCGATGACCTGATAGGCAAAGGCGCCCCACAACAGCGGTGTCATGGCGCGGAAGGTATCACCGGCCATGACGGACACGGCAATCAGGATGGGCGCGGAAACAGCGAGCTGGTAGAGAAGCTGCATTTCCGGCGAGGATTTCGCCAGCTTCGTCGTCCGGGCGAGGATGGCAATGGCTGCCCAACCCGTCGCGCCGGCAAGCGCCATCAGATCGCCGGTCAGCATGACGCCTGCCGGTATGCTATCTGCCACACTGCCTGCCGAAGGCCGCAGCATCGCCACCGCAACACCCGCAACCGCCAGCACGAGACCGGCCATCCGCCGTGGCGTCAGTCTTTCGCCGGGAATGAGGAAATGGGCCGCCAGCGCCACCCAGACGGGCATGGTATAAAACAGCACCGCCGAGCGGCTGACCGTGGTGCGGTCCAGCGCGCCGAACAGCAGATAGAACTCGGCGGCGAAGAGAATGCCGCAAGCAAGGCCAGGCCACAGACTGCCATCGTCCAGGCGGATCTTCTTGCCCTGCCACTGCATGTAGAAGATGACCGGCAGAATGGCGCAGGCAGAGCGCATGCCCGCCTGAAAGGCCGGCGCCATGCCGGCATTGACCAGTTTGACCAGTGCCTGATTGAGACCGAGATTGGCCGAGATCGCAATCAGCAGCGCCACGCCCAGCGCATCGATATGGTCCTTGCGCTCCATCACGCCTTTCTCAACCGCTGCATGGCCAGCAGGATCATGCCTGCAATGAGCCCCCAGAAGGCGGCGCCGACGCCGAAAAAGGCGATGCCCGATGCCGTGATGCCGAACGTCGCCATGGCGGGGATGCGCTCATCCTCCTTCATCAGCGCAATCGAGGTTGCATTGGCAAGCGGCCCGAGAAGCGCAAGCCCCGCAACCAGAGAGATCAGGGCCGGCGGCAGGCTGGAAAACATCGCTGCCAGCGAGGCTCCGAACAGGGCGAAGACCGCATAGCTTGCCGCATAAGGAAAAGCGACGAGCCAGCGCTTGTCCTGGTCGGGATGGGTATCCTTGCCGGTGCAGATCGCTGCCGTAATCGCGGCAAGATTGGTGGTTGAAGCGCCGAAAAAGGCCGACAGGAAGGAGAAGAAACCGGTCACTGCGATGATCGGCCCGGCAGGCGGGTTGAAGCCGTCGGTTCTCAGCACGGCCATACCCGGCATGTTTTGCGAGGCCATGGTGACAAGATAGATCGGCACGCCGAGGCCGATCAGCGCAGGCCAGGAGAACTCCGGCTGAATGAAAACAAGCGTCGAGGCTTCAAGCCCGGCAAAGCCCGTCATGCCGCCTGTAAAAAGCACATATCCTACACCTGCTGCCAGCACGGCGATGACGGCAAAGGGCGGGTTGAAGAGCCGCAGCACGAAAAACAGTGCGGCAAGCGGCAGCACGAAGGCGGGCTCGAACCGCGCCGACTGGGCGGCCGCCAGCACGAAGGGCAGCAGAATGCCGCCCAGCATACCGGCTGAAACGCTTGCCGGAATACGCTCGACCAGCTGGGTTACCGGTTTGAACAGGCCGGTGATTACCAGCAGCACGGCGGCCAGCAGAAAGGCGCCGACCGCCTCTTCCATGATGAAGCCGGTGCTTGCCCCGATCAATGCCAGCCCCGCCGTCGACCAGGCGGTGATGATCGGCGTCCTGTAGCGCCAGGACAGAATGAGCGTTTCGGCAACCTTGGCAAGACAGATCGCCGTCACCCAGCTTGCCGTTTGCGCAGGCGTTGCTCCGAGGGCCTGTGCTGCGGCGATCAGCAGGGCAAGCGTGCTGGCGAACCCGACAACCGCTGCGACCAGCGCACTGGAGAGGATGGAAATGCGCATGTTAGAGAGTCCACAAAATGCCGCCGGTCAGCAGTGCCGCAACACAAAGAATGATGGTGATGCGGGTGAATTGCTGGCGGGAAGCCGGTGTGGCCTCGTGGCTGTTCAGCCGCGTCAGCGTGCGGTGTGCGTTCCGCCATGCGGCCAGAAAGATGACGATTGCCGTTGCCAGGAAAACGGAAGCTGCGAGTTTGGCCGCCCAGGTTGGTTCGGTTTCCTTGAAAATCGCCTGAATGCCGAGCGCAACGCCCGTACAACCAAGGCCCGCTCCGACCAAGCTGGAAAAGGTTCGCTCATTGGCCATCAGCGTGCGGTCTTCTGCAAGGCCGGTGCGATGTTCAGCCAGCTTCTGTTCTTTGGAACGGTCAGCCATGCTGCCTCCCGGCCATGGCATCGACGGTCCGCAGCAGGAGCGCAATGTCCTCGTCGCGTGAAAGCCGGTGGTCGCCATCCTTGATCAGCGTCATGGTGACGTTTTCCATCGGCAGGAACTCTGCAAGCTTCATCGCGTGCTGCCAGGGCACGTCCGGGTCCTGCATGCCCTGCAGGATATGCACCGGACAGCCGGTCTCGATCAGGCCCGTCATCACAAGGTTTTTTTTTCCGTCTTCAAACAACGCCCGGGTGAAGATGTTGGGCTCATCGGAGTATTCCGACGGCTCTTCCATATAGCCCTTCTCGGCAAGCTGGCGTTTCTGGTCTTCCGTCAGTTCCGGGGCCATCAGTTCATGGGTGAAATCCGGCGCCGGCGCGATCAGCACCATGGCGTGCAGCAGGTCCGCCTTGCCGGCCTTCTTGAGTTCCTGCGCCATGCGCAGCGCGACCCAGCCGCCCATGGAGGAACCGACCAGGATCTGCGGGCCCGAGGCAAAGCGTTCGAAAACGGCAAGGCTTTCCTCCAGCCAGCGCGAAATCGTGCCGTCGGCAAATTCACCGCCGGATTCGCCATGACCGGAATAATCATGGCGCAGGCATTGCCGGCCTTTTTCGGCGGCCCACCGGTCAAGCGCTTCGGCCTTGGTGCCAATCATGTCGGAACGGTAGCCGCCAAGCCACACCACGCCCGGCGTTTCGCCTTCGCGGTTGCGGATGGCGATTTCGCGCGCGCCCTCGCCGCTGCCAACCGTCATGCGTTGCGTTTTCAAGCTGATACCCCGTTTGCCTGCGGTCAGTCCCCTGATCATACCCTGACCGTCTTACGCATTTTTGTGTGATTTTGAAAACGATTCGTGCTATGCGAACGCTTGCTGGCCGGAGTTTTCTCCGGCCCGTTGCAATTCGTGCGTTGCAAAACCGCCGAGGCGCAAAACCGCTTAAACGAAACGACACAGGAGAAAACGACCATTCGCCGTCCGCATAGAGCGCAAGCACCCGTAAAGACCGGTCCCCGGTCCAACGAAGAGATCAATGTTCCGCAGGTTCAGCTAATCGACGCCGAAGGTGAAAACCATGGCGCCGTCGATACTGAAAAAGCCCTGGAGATGGCCAGAGAGGCCGGACTCGATCTCGTGGAGATTTCCCCCAACAACAATCCGCCGATCTGCAAGATCCTGGACTTTGGCAAGTACAAATACCAGGCGCAGAAGAAGGCCGCCGATCAGCGCAAGAAGCAGAAGACCCAGGACGTCAAGGAAATCAAGATGCGTCCCAACATCGACACCCATGACTATGAGGTGAAGATGCGCTCGGTGAAGAAGTTTCTTGAAGAAGGCGACAAGGTGAAGGTCACCCTGCGCTTCCGCGGCCGCGAGATGGCGCACCTGGAACTCGGCATGGAGCTGCTTCAGAAGGTCAAGGAAGACATTTCCGACATTTCCAAGGTCGATCAGGAGCCGAAGCTCGAAGGCCGCCAGATGATGATGATGGTCTCGCCGGTGAAATAGCCGCCGCAATCGACAAGCAATGCTGCAAGGGCCGGATTGTTTAATCCGGCCTTTTTGTTTTTCCGCTGCGTTTGACGCCCACCGGCAGGTTGGGCATGCACTCGGTTTCGAGAAAATTGATCAGATGGCGCGACAGCGAGCGCCCGCCGCTGTTTGCCGGCCACACGGCATAAACGCCGATCGGGTCGGTTTCCCAGCCCTGCATCACTTCCACCAGGCGGCCTTCATGGCGTGCCGACTGAATGTAGAATTGCGGCGCAAAGCCGAAACCCACGCCCCGCTCGATCAGCTTGACGGCGCCCAGCGCGCTGTCCACCACGATGTTCGCTTTGGGTGAAATGGTCTCGAACTCATTGCCGCCATCCGTCTTGCGGAAGGTCAGATTGTGCACCGCCAGGTGGGTGCCGATCCATGGCACCCCTTCGCGCTCCAGATCGGACGGGCGATTGAAAGGCCCGTGCTTTTCCACCAGTTCCCGCGTGCCGACCGGCGCCAGTTCCCCGTCCATCAGCTTGCGCATTTTCAGCGATGAATCGACCATCGCACCGCTACGGATGGCAAGATCATAACCTTCCCGCACCAGATCCTTGAAATGATCATCGAAGGATAGCCGCAGATGGACATCGGGAAACTGGGCGGCATATTGCGCCAGCCAGTCCATGAAGACGGATTCCAGAATTAGCGCCGGCAGGGCAACGGACAGCGTGCCGGAGGGTGTCTGCGTATCGCCGGCCAGTTCCTCGAAGCCGTCGCCCAGCGCATCGAGCATGTTGCGGGCATGAATGGCAAAGCGCTGGCCTGCATCGGTCAGGCTCAGGCTGCGCGTCGAGCGGTAGATCAGCGCCGTATCCAGCCGCTTCTCCAGCTGGCTGATATGCTGGCTGACCACCGGCGCCGACATCCCCAGCGCCTTTGCGGCTGCCGAAAAGGAGCCGGTTTCCGCCACCTTGGCAAACACTGCTACCGGTTTGAGGTTTTCGATCATGCCATTCTCCCTGAGGCGCATCCGGCGAAAATCCAATTAGTCGATATTTTCAAATAGTCATTTTCTTGTATGCTAGATTATCAACACAATCAATCCCACCTATCTTCCTCCTGTCAGGGTCACACAGACCGGCGAACCGGTCACCGGATCCTGATCGAAAGCCGGCCATGGCGGCCGGTTATCAGAAGGAAGAAAATCATGAAACGCATCGTTGCAGCAGCAGTTCTCGCCATCGCCACCGCCAGCCCGGTATTTGCCGGTGATGTTGCCGGCATCCCGCTGACCCTTCAGTTCGGCGATATGGATCGTGCCCCGGTGGTTCACAAGGCCCCCAAGCAGGTTTCCGGCTACGCACCGAACTTTTTTCAGCCCGCTGACAGTGCCCCCGCTGGAGCAGACAGCAGCCAGAACGGCAAGCCGGCTGTTCTGCGCTAAGGCGTCTTTCCTGCGCGGTAGAAAGGAAATCTACCGCTGATACCCAAAGCCCCTGTTGCCTCGTACATTTGTGCCGGTAACAGGGGCTTTTGCATTGGCGGCGGCATGGCGGCGGTACGCCGCTTTTTTCTTGCCATTTCACCCCGCTCCCCCTATAAGCCACAGCGTTGACCGCCTGGCAGGGCATGCCATGGCGATCTGAGAGCGAAAGCTCCCCTGCTTATTTCCTTATCCCTTTGTATCCGGGATCGTCTTCGGCAGGCGGGGCTTTTCTGTTTGTTTCAAATACTGGAGAACGCAAATGCCCAAGATGAAGACGAAATCCTCTGCCAAGAAGCGGTTCAAG